>NZ_BBWM01000013.1:0-3467 GCF_001463805.1 Aureimonas sp. D3
GTCGTGGGTTCCGCTTCGCCGGCACGCGGACCAGCCGAACGACCGCCCCCGCCATGACGACCCGGCCCGCGCGCGCCGGGCGCACCGCGACCCTGGCCGCGCTGGCGGTTCTCGCCCCTGAACGGACGCCAGAGATGAACGATCTTGGCCGGCTGTTCGGGCACGAGATCCGCAACGGTGCCGGCATCCTCGGGCGAGGCTTCCGACAAAGCGGTCTCGACAGGCGTTTCCTCGGACACGGGATCGCTCACCGCAGAAGCCAGCCGCGACTCGCTGTCGTCCGCCGAAGAGGGCGACTGATCGCTCAGAATCGCATCCACCGGACGCGGATCATCGCCCGTGACGGAGACAAGATCCTCGTCCTGCAAGGCAGCGCCCGGCGCCATGGCCGGCTGAAGATCGGAGACCGACAGGCTGTCGGCCGACGCCAGTGGCTCGCCCGCTTCGGTTTCGGAAGCGATGCCGTCCTGCGCCGGCACGTCGCCGACCTCGGCCAGAAGCGCGCCTTCCTCGAGAATCTTGGCGTCTTCGGCGCTGACCTCGGCGGCCTGCTGACCGGCCGCGAGCGCGGCGCTGGCCGCCTCGTCCTGCTTGGCGAAGGTCGCATCGACCTCGCGCTGGTCGACGCCCTGCGAGCGATAGCCGAGACCCTTCAGGATTTCATCCATGTCGTCGGCGGTCGCGCCGAGAATCGACATCATCGACGGCGTCACCAGGAACTCGCGCCCGTTATAGGCGCCGTCCGGGCGCTTGCCCGCGCCGGGGGTCCAGGCGAGCGCGGGGCGAATCAGGTCCGCGAGACGCTCCAGAATGTCGATGCGCACCGCACGCCGACCGAGCAGGCGATAGCCGGCCAGCGAATAGAAGATCGGATCGAACGTGGCATCGGGCTGAACCGAGGTGCGCCCTGTCGCCAGAAGCTGCGTGACCTCGCCGAAGCCCGGCTTGTCGCGCCCGTCATGGGCCACGGCCCAGAGCAGCGTCATCAGCGCGGCGGGGGCCGGCTTCACGAGAGCCGGCAGGAAAATATGGTAGGCGCCGAAGCGCACGCCGAGCCGGCGCAGGGCCGCGCGCGCGTCCTGATCGAGCCCGCGCACCTCTTCCGAAATGTCCCGGCGCTGGATCAGGCCGAAATTCTCGTAGAGCCGGAAGGCAATGCCGCGCGCCGTTCCCTCCAGACCCTCGGGCTCGCGCAGGTCCGCCAGCGGCTTGAGGATGGTGGAGATCTGGTAGGTAACAAAGCGCTCCACGCGCTGGGAGACCTTGTCGCGCGCGGGGCCCGCGAGCTGGTCGTCCGCCAGCACCACGATGCGCGGGCGCAAGGGGTCCTCGCCCGCCGTCAGGCTGGCGATGGGGGCTCCGAGCCAGCGCACCAGCGCGTCCGAACCGAGAGCCAGGTCTCCGTTCGGGGCGTTGAAGAAACGCTCGGCCCGCTTGTCGTACTCGCCCGCGAGCGCTTTTTGCGCTGCGGCGCGGACGGCCTTGGCGTCGGGCCCGTCGGACTTCACGTCCGGCGTGAACCTGAACCCTTGCAGCTCGCCCACAAGGTGGCCCTCCACGAGCACCGTGCCGTCGCTGCCGATTTCAGCTTCCATGAATGCGTTCTCTCTCAGCCGCTTCATCAGGACGCTTGTCCTGCGATCTACGAAGCGTTTCGTCAACCTGTCGTGCAGCGCGTCGGACAATCGATCTTCGATTGCCCGTGTGTTTTCCTGCCAGTGTGTCGGATCAGACAGCCAGCCGGGTCTATGCGAAATATAGGTCCACGTACGGATTTCGGCGATCCGCTGCGAAAGCGTGTCGATATCGCCCTCGGTGGAATCAGCCCGCCGCACCTGCGAAGCCATGTAGTCTTCCGCCACTGTACCGCGCCGAACGAGATCGCCATAGATGGAGGCGATGATTTCGGCGTGTTGCGCCGGGGCGATGCGCCGGTAATCGGGCAGCTTGCAGGCTTCCCAAAGCAGCTCGACATTCTTCGCCCCCTTGGCGGCCTTCATCACGGCATCGTCGCGCGAGAGAAAATCCAGCGCGCGCTGGTCCACCGACGGGAGGGCGCGGGCCAGGGCTTCGTCCGGGGGCAGCGTGTCCAGGCTGCGGCGCAGCGTTTCCAGCGAGGTGAAATCGAGCTGGCGCGAGCGCCATTGCAACACGCGCACGGGGTCGAACGTGTGCGACTCCAGCGCTTCCACCAGTTCCTGCGACAGGGGATCGACGCGCCCCGTCACGCCGAACGTGCCGTCGCGCACATGGCGGCCCGCACGCCCGGCGATCTGGCCGTATTCGGAGGGGTTCAGCTGGCGATACTGGAACCCATCGAATTTCCAGTCCTGCGCGAAGGCGACGTGATCGACGTCGAGATTGAGGCCCATGCCGATCGCGTCGGTGGCGACCAGAAACTCGACCTCGCCGTTCTGATAGAGTTCCACCTGCTTGTTGCGCGTGCGCGGGCTCAGCGCGCCGAGCACCACGGCCGCCCCGCCCCGCTGCCGCCTGATCAATTCGGCGATCGCGTAGACCTCTTCGGCCGAGAAGGCGACGATGGCCGAGCGGCGCGGCAGGCGCGTGATCTTCTTGGAGCCGGCATAGAGAAGCTGCGACATGCGTGGGCGCGTCACGCATTGAATGCCCGGCAGGAGCCGTTCCAGGACGCCGCGCATCGTGGCCGAGCCCAGAAGCAGCGTTTCCGAGCGACCCCGCGTATGCAGAATGCGGTCGGTGAAAATGTGCCCGCGCTCCAAGTCACCGGCGAGTTGCACCTCGTCGATCGCCACGAATTCCGCCGGCGTTTCGCGCGGCATGGCCTCGACGGTGCACACCTGATAGCGCGCATTGGGCGGCTTGATCTTTTCCTCGCCGGTGATCAGCGAGACCGCACCGAGCCCAACGCGCTCCACCGTGCGCTGATAGACCTCGCGGGCGAGAAGCCGCAGCGGCAGGCCGATGACGCCCGACGAATGCGCCACCATCCGCTCGATCGCCAGAAAGGTCTTGCCGGTGTTGGTGGGGCCCAGAACGGCGGTCACGCCGCGCCCGTCGAAACGGGAGGCGGGCCGCTTGGGGCCGGAGGGGGAAAGGCGCATGTCCATCATGGTCGGACCATAGGTGGGTTCGCTCCGGCGAAACGCAATCGATTCGAACACAATGAATGGTCGGAGGCCGAGCACGCAGAGCAAAGCCGCACCGGCGACGAGCCGACGCGGCGCTTTCGAAGATCGATGAACGCTTAGCGAACGTCGAGAACGTCGCCGGTGCGCGCGTCGATGATCACGCTGATATCGTCATCGTCACGGTCGAACCCATCGACGCGGATCGTGCGACCCCGGCGAAACACCTGATCCACGTCGCGCAGGCCCTCGCCGCGCGCAATGCGAATGGCTTCGCGGTCGCCGATGGGGCGGCGCGCACCCGGAGGCGGCGGAGGCGGCGGGCCATCGCGCCAATCGCGCGGCGGGCCGCCATAGGGC
>NZ_BBWM01000014.1:0-146244 GCF_001463805.1 Aureimonas sp. D3
GCCGCCATAGGGCGGCGCGCCATAGGGCGGCGGCGGGGGCGGCGGCGGGCCGCGACGATCATCGTCACCCGGCACGATCTGGAGGCCGTTCGGCCCGATCTGCAAGGCTTGCGCCATGGCCGGAGCGGCCGTGACGAGGGTCAAGGCGACGAGGAGGCCCGTGCGCCAGACAGATTTCACCATATGTTCAACTCCCCCACGCCCCACTTGGGGCGCGCGCACGAAAAGGCGGGCAGGACCATCGCGCGCTTCGCCGGAATTTGGCTGTCCAACGAATCGCATACATGTCGAACCGAGATAGTCGATGGTCACGACCTGGCATAGGCTGGCAACGCAAAAAAGGCGGCGCCAAGGCGCCACCTTTTCCCGAACTGGAAAACATTTCGGCTGATCCCGTTGAAGCGTTGCTTGCCGGGAATCAGCATCCTGCCCGTTCGGGGCGTTGCTCCGTGCCGGTGCCATCTGGCCCGGACCGGAGCGGCCTTACCCCTCAGAGCTTCACCTTAGCGAACCGAGAGAACTTCGCCGGTACGGCGGTCGATATCGACCTGGATGTCGTCGCCCGAACGATCCGTGCCCATGACACGGAAGCTGTTGCGCATACGGGTCACGTCGTCCACCTCGCGCACACCTTCCGAACGGGCGATGCGAACGGCGTCCCGCTCGCCGATCTCGCGGCCACGGCGATCGTCGCGGCGCATGTCGCGCTGCTGCTGCTGGTTCGGGTCCACCAGACGCACGCCGTCGCGGCCGATCTCGATTCCCTGCGCCAGGGTCGGGGCGGCGGTGCCGAGCAGGGCGACGGCAGCGAGCGCGAGGGTGATGTTTCTGCGGATCATGATGTCAATCCTCAAACGGGGTCGCAACGGTCATCCGTTGCATGTCGCCGGCAAAATGCCCCGCTGGAGGATCGGTTCCCTTTGCTGCGGCGACCCACTTCGCCGCAGCGCAACGCGGGATTCGTTCAGGCGAAGTGCTGACCGCCGTTGATCGACAGGGTCGAACCGGTGATGAAGCCCGCCTCGTTGGAGGCGAGGAACAGAACCGTGCGGGCGATTTCCTCGGGTTCGCCGAGGCGGCCGACCGGAATCTGCGGCAGGATGCGCTCGTTCAGCACCTTTTCGTCGATCGCGCGCACCATCTCCGTGCCGATATAGCCGGGGCAGATCGCATTGACCGTGATGCCGACGCGCGCGCCTTCCTGCGCCAGGGCCTTGGTGAAGCCGATATCGCCCGCCTTGGCGGAAGAATAGTTCACCTGCCCCGCCTGCCCCTTCTGGCCGTTGATCGAGGAAATGTTGATCACACGGCCGAACTTGCGCTCGCGCATCCCATCCCAGGCCGGGCGCGTCATGTTGAAGAGGCTGTTGAGATTGGTGTTGATCACCGCGCTCCACTGCTCGGGCGTCATCTTGTGGAACATGGCATCGCGCGTAATGCCGGCATTGTTGACGAGAACCCGGAGCGGGCCGAGATCGGCCTCGACCTTGGCGACACCCTCGGCGCAAGCCTCATAGGAACTGACGTCCCACTTGTAGACGGCAATGCCGGTTTCCTCGCGGAAGGCCTCTGCCGCCGCGTCGTTGCCGGCATAATTGGCCGCCACGGTGTAGCCGGCGTCTTTCAGCGCCTTGGACACGGCCGCGCCGATGCCGCGCGTTCCACCCGTTACGATCGCCACTCGACTCATTTGCTTCCTCCATTTTTATAGGTGCAGGGATGACGCAAAACGGGCCGCAGCCATGCGAGGCCGCGAGCCGAAAAGCGAAATCTTCGGGATCATCGAAGAACGGGCGGCGGAGCGCTGGAGGTCAGACCTCGCATCTCCGGCCGCCGATCAAGCCCTCAACCGCAGACAGCGGTCGGAACGCCCGGGAGCATGACCGCCCGGGCGCGTGGCGCGAGCAGCTAGAAACGCTCGAGGCACATGGCGACGCCCATGCCGCCACCGACGCAGAGCGTGACGAGGCCGCGCTTGGCCTCGCGGCGCCCCATCTCGAACAGAAGCGTGTTGAGGCAGCGCGCGCCCGACGCGCCGATCGGATGTCCGATCGCGATGGCGCCGCCATTGACATTGACGATATCCGGGTTCCAGCCGAGATCCTTGTTCACCGCGCAGGCCTGTGCGGCGAAGGCCTCGTTGGCCTCCACGAGCTCGAGATCCTCGATGCGCCAGCCGGCGCGTTCCAGCGCGCGGCGCGATGCGGGGATCGGGCCCGAGCCCATCACCGCCGGGTCGACGCCGACCGTCGCGAAGGAGGCGATGCGCGCCAGCGGCGAGAGGCCACGGCGCGCGGCCTCCTCTTCCGTCATCAGCACCAGAGCGGCCGCGCCGTCATTGATGCCCGACGCGTTGCCGGCCGTCACCGTGCCCTCCTTGTCGAAGGCGGGCTTGAGCTTCTGCACCTTGTCCAGCGTCGTGCCGGCCTTGATGTACTCGTCCTCTTCCACCACCACGTCGCCCTTGCGGCTGGCGACGGTGAAGGGAACGATCTCGTCCTTGAAGCGGCCGGCCTTCTGCGCGGCTTCCGCCTTGTTCTGCGAGCGAACGGCGAACTCGTCCTGCTCCTCGCGCGTGATCTGCCACTGGCGCGCCACGTTCTCGGCCGTGTTGCCCATGTGATAGCCTTGGAAGGCGTCGATCAGGCCGTCCTTCAACATCGTGTCGATGAATTTCAGATCGCCCATCTTCTGGCCGGCGCGCAGATGCGCGGCATGGGGGGCCATGGACATGGATTCCTGGCCGCCCGCCACGACGATGCGCGCATCGCCCGTCATGATCTGCTGCGCGCCGAGCGCCACGGCGCGAAGGCCCGATCCGCAGAGCTGGTTGAGGCCCCAGGCGCTGGCTTCCTTCGGAACGCCCGCCTTCATGGCGGCCTGACGAGCCGGGTTCTGCCCCTCGGCCGCCTGAAGGACCTGACCGAGAATCACTTCGTCCACATCGCCGGCCTCGACCCCGGCGCGCCGCAGCGCCTCGGTGACGGCGGCCGCGCCGAGATGATGGGCGGGAACGGAGGCGAAGGCTCCGTTGAACGAGCCGACCGGCGTGCGCGCCGCCCCGACAATGACGATTCGCTGAGATGCGCTCATGCCCTGCCCTTTTCTCCCGATCCTGCCGCCTTTTGGCTTGCGCGCGGCGGCATTCGGTCAGACCTTCGCAGAGTGGTTAGGAACCTGTCAAACACAACGACAGATTTCATGATCTCGTCCCCAGCCATGGTGCGGCTGCGAGAAACCCGAAGCGAATTTTCCCAAGAAAAACAGTCGGAACCGTTTGGAAAGAGGACAAAAACAAGGCTATCCTTTCGCAGGGGCAGCGAAAGACGGCCCGGATTCGATCGCCTTGGGAGAGAGCGGATGGCACGCCATAACGAAACCACCATTATCAAGAAATACGCCAACCGCCGTCTCTACAACACCGGCACCAGCATGTACGTGACGCTGGAGAACCTCGCCGCCATGGTGAAGGGCAACGAGGACTTCGTGGTGCAGGACGCCAAGACCGGCGAGGACATCACCCATTCCGTCCTGACCCAGATCATTTTCGAGCAGGAGAACAAGGGCGGGCAGAACCTCATGCCCATCGCCTTCCTGCGCCAGCTCATCCGCTTCTACGGCGACCAGATGCAGATGGTCATTCCCGCCTATCTCGAACAATCCATGGCCGCCTTCTCGCGCGAGCAGGAATCCTATCGTGGAGCCGGCAACAGCAACCCGCTCCAGATGATGGAAACGCAGGTGCGCCGCAACACGGAGATGTTCCGCGAGGCGATGGGCATGTTCAACCCCTTCCTCGCCAGCGCCATGGGCATGCCGGAGAAGCCGAGCGCCCGCCCGCCCGAGCGCGCGCCCGATGCCGCCGCTGCGGCAGGGCCGACGGCGGACGATTTCGCCACGATGCGCGATCAACTCGCCGCCATGCAGCGCCGGCTGGAGGAAATGGACAAGAAGGGCAACTGAGTCCGGCAGCGTCGGCTCCGCCCGCAACGCTCGATGCTTGCGCGAGGGCCGGATTCGTCCGGCCCTTCAGGCTTCGGGAAGTTGGCGCGTTCCAATTCTCCGAACGCTCCAGCGGCAAGGGCGCGCGCCGGTTCGCGCAAGGCCGGCTTCACAAGGACGGCCGGACAGTGCTGCCCGAATTCGAGCCGGCAAGGGCCGCCGACATTCAAGGCTCGGAACGCATTCGCCGCCATCGCGGACGATCGTTCGAGGGAGCACAGCTGAAGCGGCGGTCCTGTTCGCCGCGCCCTCCCCAACTCGACAGCTGTCTCACGTCAGTTGGCTTGCGGCTCGTCTGCGAGACGAGCGACACCCGTCTCCTGCCACACGCGCATCGCCGGCGTTGTTCTCTCCGCCGAGCCGCGCGGCCCAACGCCAACAACAAAAAAGCCGGACGCTTGCGCATCCGGCTTTCACGATATCGATGGCCCGAAAGCCGATCGAGGAATCAGGCGTCCTGCTTGACCGCGAGGATCTGGCGGCCGCGATACATGCCCGACTTCAGGTCGATGTGGTGCGGACGGCGCAGTTCGCCCGAGTTCTTGTCCTCGACATAGGTCGGGGCCTTGAGCGCGTCGGCCGAACGGCGCATGCCACGCTTGGAGGGGGAGGTTTTGCGTTTAGGGACGGCCATCGGTTTCTCCGTTCACGTCGGCGGCGCTGAGTTCCGTCGAGGACGAACCGCGTCGAATGGTTGTTGTTTGAGCTTTGGCCGGCGCGGAAGCGCTGCGAAAGCCGATCCCTATCCAACGACAGACCGACGAAGCCCAGAGGGTTCGAATTCGGCCCTATCGAATTGACGGGAATTCGGCCCTGCCCTTAGCAAAGATGCCCCCGCTTGGAAAGGGGCGAGCGGGTTTTTATCGACCCGCTCCCTCGCCGCCCGGCCCGCAAAGCCCTAGCGAGCCCGCAACACGCAGCCGGTATAATCGCCGGACGCGCGCGCGCGCGCCTCCACGACGCTCGCCAGACGCCGCAGGCCGGCCGAGGGCCGGGCCGGATCGCGCGTCAGGGGCGAGGGCAACGCGACGGCCAGAAGCGCGGCTTGGCGCGCCGTCAGCTGCGAAGCCGGCTTGTTGAAATAGAAGCGCGAGGCCGCGCCGATCCCATAGATGCCATCGCCCCACTCGGCGATGTTGAGATAGATTTCCATCGTGCGGCGCTTGGACCAGACGAAGTCGGCATAGGTCGCGAGCGGCAGTTCCAGCGCCTTGCGCAGGAAGGAGCGCCCGTTCCACAGAAACAGGTTCTTGGCCGTCTGCATGGGAATGGTGGACGCCCCGCGCCCCGCCTCCCCCTCGTTCACGGCCTGATCCACCACGGTTCCGAGCGCATCCCAATCCACGCCGCCATGGAAGCAATATTGCCCGTCCTCCGACATCATGACGGAGGCGATCATGACGGGCGCGATCTGGTCGATCGGCGTCCATTCCCGCTCATAGGGCTGGAAGGAGAAATGCTCGGCCAGCATCAGCGTCGAGACCGGATGCACGGCGGGAATCGCGTAGATCGGCACGAGCACCGCCGGAATCGCGGCAAGGCCGACCACGGCGAACAGCGCGGCATAGACCAGCCGCCGGATCATCGGCACCTGCGCATGGCGGCGAGCGGGCGGAGCCTCGTGCTCTTCGCCGAAGCCGCCCGAAGCATAGCCGTCATGGCGCTCGACCTCGTCCGCAAAGCCAGCAGTCTCCCGATGGAAAGCGCCGTCGCCAGCGCCTCGTTCAAGCCGGTCGGCCACGCATCTCGCCCATGATCTCCTCGCGCCTCACGGCCGATTGTTACGGTCCGTCATAGCAAGCTCTTGGAAAGCGAGGCAATCGCTCCGCCGAACACGACTTGCGGCAGGGCGCGGCGAAAGGCACAGAAGGCGCCTGATCGCCTCACATCTCCTCCTGCTTGCGAGCTTCCATGTCCGACAGCGCCGCGCGGCCCGCCTTCGAAACGCAACTCGGCCAATCCGCCGCGCGCATGGAAGAGGTGCTCCAACAGGCCCTCGCCAGAGACACGGCGTTGCTTTCGGGCGCGCCCGAGCGCTTGCTGGAGGCCATGCGCCACGGCGCGCTCGGTGGCGGCAAGCGCCTGCGCCCATTCCTGGTCGAGGAGAGTGCCGCGCTGTTCGGCGCCTCCGCGCAGGCCGCAGCGCCCGTCGCCGCCGCGCTCGAATGCATCCACTGCTATTCGCTGGTGCATGACGATCTGCCGGCGATGGACGACGACGATCTGCGCCGGGGCCGCCCGACCGTTCACCGCGCCTTCGACGAGGCGACGGCGATTCTGGCCGGCGACGCGCTGCTGACGCTCGCCTTCGGCTTGGTCGCCGAGGCCAGTGCCCTGCCCGCCGAGGCCCGTCTGTCGCTCGTCCAACTTCTCTCCCGCGAGGCCGGGGCAGCCGGCATGGCGGGTGGACAGGCGCTGGATCTGGCGGCCGAAACGCAGACGCTGACAGAAGCCGAGATCGCGCGAATGCAGGCGATGAAGACCGGCGCGCTTCTGGCCTTCGCGGCCGAGGCCGGGCCAATTCTGGCCGGCGCGCCAGAGGCTGATCGTAAGACGCTCCGTCGCTATGGCGAGATCATCGGCCTCGCCTTTCAGCTGGCGGACGATCTCCTGGACGAGACGGCCGATGCCGCGACGCTCGGCAAAGCGGTCGGTAAGGATCAGGCGCGCGGCAAGAAGACCCTGCCCGCCCTGCGCGGCCAGGACTGGACGCGCGGCGAACTCGCCCGGCTCGTGGCCGAAGCCGAAGCCCTCCTCGCCCCCTATGGCGAGCGGGCCGAGACGCTGCGCCAGACCGCGCGTTTCGTCGCCTTGCGCACCCGGTAGGCCGCGCACCGCCCCGGCCATGTCGCGCTCCGAACGCCTGCTCGATCTCCTCCAGCTTCTGCGTCGCCATCGCCAGCCGGTGAGCGGGCGGGCGCTGGCGGAAGAGCTCGGCGTCAGCCTGCGCACGCTCTACCGCGATATCGCCAGCCTTCAGGCCATGGGGGCCGAGATCGAGGGCGAGGCCGGGCTCGGCTATGTCCTGAAGCCCGGATTCCATCTGCCGCCCCTCATGTTCCGGCCGGACGAGTTGCAGGCCTTGGCGCTCGGCGCGCGCTGGGTGGCGGATCGGGCGGATGCGGAATTGAGCGAGGCGGCGCTGAGCGCCCTGTCGCGCATCTCCGCCGTCCTGCCGCCCGATCTCAAACCCGATCTCGACGCTTCCGCCCTTCTTCTCGGCCCGGCCACGGGATTCGTGAGCGATAGCGTGAACACGGCGCTGCTGCGACAGGCGATCCGGGGCGGGCGCAAGCTGCGCCTCTCCTATCGCGATGCCTCGGACTTGGCGTCGGAGCGGGTCATCTGGCCCTTCGCGCTGGCCTTCTTCGAGGGGGTGCGACTACTGCTCGGCTGGTGCGAGTTGAGAGAAAGCTTCCGCAACTTCCGCACCGATCGTATCGTCTCGGCCGAGCTTTTGACGGAGCGAAGCCCCAAGCGTCCGCCCGTCCTTCTCAAGGAATGGCGCGTTGCTGAGGGCATCAAGGCCGGTCGCGAGATCGGCGCATGAAAGGGAATCGGATGGAGTTCGACCGGCAGGCTTTGAGCCAGGCCATCGCCTTTCGCCGCGCGCTGCATCAAGCGCCCGAACTGTCCGGCGAGGAAGCGCGCACGGCCGAGACGGTGGCGGCGCGGCTGCACGGATTTGCGCCCGACCAACTCCTCACAGGCCTCGGCGGCCATGGCGTTGCCTGCACCTTCGAAGGCGCAGAGCCGGGGCCGAGTCTGCTTCTGCGGTGCGAACTCGACGCGCTGCCGATCGAGGAACTCAGCGATGCGCCGCATCGCTCACGCATTCCCGGCAAGGGTCATCTCTGCGGCCATGACGGGCATTCGGCCATCCTGACGCTGGTCGCCTCCGCACTCTCCCAACGTCGCCCGGCGCGCGGACGCGTCATCCTCCTGTTCCAGCCGGCGGAGGAAACCGGCGCAGGCGCGGCGGCCGTTCTGGCCGACCCCGCCTTCGCCGCGATCCGGCCCGACATGGCGCTGTCGCTGCACAATCTGCCCGGCCTACCCTTGGGCGAAGCGACCTTGCGCGAAGGGCCAGTCAATTGCGCCTCGCGCGGCCTGCGGATCACACTCTCGGGCAAGACGGCCCATGCCTCCATGCCGCAGGACGGGCTCTCGCCCATGGCCGCCATGACCCGCCTCATGCCCGCGCTCGCGGCACTCGGGCCGGGCGGCGCTTTGGACGAGAGTTTTCGTCTGGTCACGATCACCCATGCGCGCCTCGGCGAGCCTGCCTTCGGCATCGCGCCTGGAACGGGCGAAATCTGGGCGACGCTGCGCACGCTCCGCGACGAGGCGATGGCGGCGCTGATTGAGGAAGCCGAGCGGCTCGTCATCAGCGAAGCCGATGCGGCGGGCCTCGGCCATGCCCTCGCCTACGAGGACATCTTCACCCATTGCGAGAACCACCCCGCAGCCGTCGCGCTCCTGCGCAGCGCGCTGGACGCGGAAGGCATCGCGAATCGGCCGGGCGAGCCGATGTACCCCTCAGAAGATTTCGGCCGCTTCGCTTCCGTCTCGCGCTCGGCCATGTTCTTTCTGGGCGCAGGCCTCGACCACCCGCGCCTGCACAATCCCGACTACGACTTCCCCGACGATCTCATCCCCATCGGCGCGCGGGTGTTTCTGAGAGCGGTGCGCGAGGCCTTGGGCTAGCCCCCTCACGCCCTTGGCGCGATGGGCTCCCAGCCATGGCGGATCGTGAGATCCGGCAGATTGGCGCTCCAGACATGGCCCTGAAACGGCTGATCCTCGGCGCGCGAGATGGCGCGTCCCGCCAGCGCGCAGAAGAGCAGCGTGCCGACCGCGCCATGAGCGACGATGGCGAGATCGCCTCCCCCTTCATGCTGCCGGACGATGCCGCGCACCGCATCGGTGATACGGGTCTGCGCATCCACCGCGCGCTCCCAGCCGCGCACGCTCGTCTGCGGCTCGGCAAAGAAGGCGTCGGCCACGGTCTCGAACTCCGCCGGCGGGAGGAAGCCCGTCGCGCTGCGGTCGTTCTCGCCGAGTTCCGCCAAGACCTCGACGCCGAGCCCCCAGCGCCCGGCCAGGATGCCGGCGGCCTCGATGGCCTTGGTTTCGGTGCTCGCCCAGATCTGGCGGAGGCCGCTTAGCGCCTGTTGCCCGGCGAAACGGCGCATGCGCTCGATGCCGGAGGGCGCGAGGTGCCAGCGCTCGACCGGCACCAGCGGATCGACCACGACCTCGGGATGGCTGATGAAGAAGAGTGTGGGCATAGCTCAGCGGTTCTTGATGACGACGCAGGAGCCGCCGACATTGCGATATTTGTTGCAGAAGGCGTCGGCCGCGCCGCGCGTGTTGGCGCCGATGCGAATGGCGGTGATGCGGCGCGGGCCGGAGAGCGGCCGCGTGCGCATCACGATCGGCTCGACCCCGCCGAGAATGCCGGGATAGCGATCCTGAAGCTTGCGATAGAGGCGAACGGCGATGGCCTCGTTCGGATGGCCGGCGACCTGCGCGCCCCAGGGGCGCATGGGCGCGCTCTCGGCCGCCGCGAAGACAGCGCGTGTCGGCAGAATGGGCAGCCGGCGGCAGGCGAGCGCGAAGTCCAAATCCTTCACCAGCGGCTCCACGGCCGCCTCGCGTTTTTCCTCGCGAAACCAGGACGCCGGCTGCGCGGTGATGGAGAGGACGTAATCCTCGGTCTCATAGGGGAGCCGCCCGCCGCTCTGCATCCAGCGCTTCACGCGGTTGATGCCGCCATTATAGGCCGCCGCCGCCAGCCCCCAGGAGCCGAGTTCCGAGCGCAGATCGCGCAGATAGGTCGCGGAATGGCGCAGCGCCTCGCGCTTGTCGAACGGATCCGACAGGC
Organism: Aureimonas sp. D3; assembly: GCF_001463805.1. Lineage (NCBI taxonomy): Bacteria > Pseudomonadati > Pseudomonadota > Alphaproteobacteria > Hyphomicrobiales > Aurantimonadaceae > Aureimonas > Aureimonas sp. D3. Next base: position 9,890 of record NZ_BBWM01000014.1, read on the forward strand.
CGCGCTCCTTGGCCGTAAAAGGCATGAACTGGGCGATGCCCTGCGCGCCGACGGGGGACTGGGCGGATTCGTCGAAGCGCGATTCCTTCCAGATCAGGCGCGCGAAGAATTCCGGCGCCATGCCCACGGACTTGGCGTTCTCGGCGATGAGATCGCAGATTTCGGCCACGCGCGGATTGTTCTTCTCGCCCGTCTTGTCCTCGGCCCTGGCGCTTGGCGTGAGGGCGAGCGCCAAGGCAACGGCGGCGAGAGAAAGACGACGTCCTGTCATTCGGCGGCGGCGCGCCCGCCCCCGAAGCGGCGCTCGATATAGGCGAGCACCATCTCGTGGAATTCCTGCGCGATGCCCGCGCCGCGTAAGGTGGCGACCTTCACCCCGTCCATATAGACCGGGGCGGAGGGCACCTCGGCGGTGCCCGGCAGCGAGATGCCGATATCGGCATGTTTGGACTCGCCCGGCCCGTTGACGATGCAGCCCATGACGGCGACCGACAGCGCCTCGACGCCGGGATAGCGCTCGCGCCATTCGGGCATGTTGCGACGGATATCGTTCTGGATCGTCTCGGCCAACTCTTGGAACAAGGTCGAGGTCGTGCGCCCGCAGCCGGGGCAAGCCGCGACGATCGGAATGAACTGCCGGAAGCCCATGGTCTGGAGAAGTTCCTGCGCGACCTGCACTTCCTTGGTGCGGTCGCCGCCGGGCTCGGGCGTCAGCGACACGCGGATCGTGTCGCCGATGCCTTCCTGCAGGAGAATGCCCATGGCGGCGGAGGAGGCGACGATGCCCTTCGAGCCCATGCCCGCTTCCGTCAGGCCGAGATGGATCGCATGGTCGGTGCGCCGCGACAGGTCGCGATAGACGGCGATGAGGTCCTGAACGTTGGAGACCTTGGCGGACAGAATGATCTTCTCGCGCGCAAGGCCCGTCTCCTCCGCCAGCGCGGCGGAATGAAGCGCGGACTGGATGATCGATTCCCGCATGACCGCGCGCGCCGAAAGCGGCTGCGCGAGGGCCGAATTCTCGTCCATCAGCCGGGTCAAGAGTTCCTGGTCGAGCGAGCCCCAGTTGACGCCGATGCGCACCGGCTTGTCGTGCCGGATGGCCATTTCGATGATGTCGACGAACTGCCGGTCCTTCTTGTCCTTGAAGCCGACATTGCCGGGATTGATGCGGTACTTCGCGAGCGCTGCCGCGCAGTCGGGATAATCGGCCAGCAGCTTGTGGCCGATATAGTGAAAGTCGCCGACCAGCGGCACGGAGAGACCCAGCCGGTCCAGCCGCTCGCGAATGCGCGGCACGGCGGCGGCCGATTCCGGCCGGTCCACGGTGATCCGCACGATCTCCGAGCCCGCGCGCGCCAGCTGGGCGACCTGTGCGACGGTGGAATCCACATCCGCCGTGTCCGTATTGGTCATGGACTGAACGACCACCGGAGCCGGTCCGCCGACGAGAACGCCGCCGACATTCACGCCCACCGTGCGGCGGCGGGGCAACGGGTCGGCGAGAACGGGGTCGATCGGCGTGGCTGACGTCATCGGGTCGGCTTTCCAGCGAAAAGGGCGATGGCTCCCGGCACAAGGCCGAGTGCCGCTTTGGTCTATATCGCCGCGCATATCTGTCAAATGAAGAGAGGGCGTTCTTGCAGAGACTTCGTGTCGCGAGCATGACACGGGCCAGCTTCGGCGGCTTGCGTGTCGAAGGCCGGACTGGCACCTGTCGCGGGCGGAGCACGCCTCCCGGCCGGGGATGCCCAATGTCCGCCCACCGCGTTCAACAGGAGAGCCCATGACGCCCGGCGCCGCCCTTGCCCTGTTCTGCCTTCTCATGCTGGTCGGTTTCCTGCCGATCTGGCCGTGGTCGCGCGGCTGGAGCTTCCGGCCGGCCATCCTGCTCGGGGTGATCTTCACCTTCGCGATCATGGTCTGGGTCACCATCCTCGTTTGAAGGCCGATGCGGCGATCGTAAGTCAATTGTGACGATTTTGTGGAACCGAACACGTCCGCGTGAGTTCTGGGGGCATCGTGTTTTCTACGGAGTTCCCCATGTCCATCGGCACCATTCTTCTGATCGTCCTGATCCTGCTCCTGATCGGCGCCTTTCCCGGCTGGGGCTACTCGCGCGGCTGGGGCTACGGCCCGAGCGGCCTTCTGGGCTTCCTGCTCGTGGTCGTGATCGTGCTGCTCCTGATGGGACGCATATAAGAATTTCGGGGCCGCCGTTTCGGCGGCCCCATTTTTATCTAATGCCCACCGCGCCGGTCCGCGCCGTGCATCAGCCCGGACAGGACGAGGATCACGAGCAAGCAGACGCAAAGCCCGAGGAACACCGGCGAGAAGCCGAAATGCTGGGCGAAATAGCCGATGGCCGACGGCGCGACGAGAATGCCGCTATAGCCGATCGAGGTCGCGATCGAGATGGCGACGCCCGGCTTCAACCCCTCGATATTGCCCGCCGCCGAAAAGGCGATCGGCACGAGATTGGAAAGCCCGATCCCGAGGATCGCAAAGCCGATCAGCGCGACGGTGAGGCCCCCGGCAAAGCTCACCAGAACCAGCCCCGCCACCGCGAAGCCGATCGACAGGCGGATCGTGCGAACCGCGCCGAGCCGGTCCCGCAGCCCGTCTCCCAGAAAGCGAAACAGCGCCATGGTGGCCGAGAAGGCCGCGAAGGCGAGGCCGGACATTTCGATGTCGATGCCGAGTTCGCGCACGAGATAGATGGCGCTCCAGTCGATCGTCGCCCCTTCCGGAATCATGGAGAAGAGCGCGCAGACGCCGAGCGCCACCGCGATCAGACGCCCACGGCTGGACGTCACGGGAGCGCTTTGCCCGTCCGTCTCGGCCGCGGCCGGCGCGTCGTGGGGTGACGTTTGATCCTCCATCAGCGACCGGCTGATCGGCCAGAGCGCGGCCAGCATGACGAGGGCGACCACGCTCGCCTGCCCCACCGAGCCGACCGCCCCGATGAGGGGGCCGCCCACAGCCGCGCCCAGAACCCCGCCGACCGACCAGAACCCATGGCACGATGACATCATGGCCTGATGCAGCGTGCGCTCGGTCGCTACCGCATTGGCGTTCATCGCGACATCCATGCCGCCCATCGTCATGCCGAAAAAGAGAATCGCGGCGGCCGCCCAGAGCGGGCTCGGCGCGAGCACCAGAAGAAGCAGCGCAAAGGCCAGAAGCGCCTGAAGCACGAGGGTCGGCTTGCGCGAGCCGAAGCGCGCCGTCGCCGCGCCGACCAACGGCATGGCCGCGATGGCGCCGAGGCCGAAGACGAGAATCAAAAGGCCCAGCCGGCTTTCGCTCAGGCCCAGCCGCTCGGCCAGAAGCGGCACCTGCGGCGTCCAGTTGCCGAGCACGAACCCGTTCACTAGAAACGCCAGCGACACCGCGATCCGGCGCGCGGGCCAGGCGGCCATGCGAGGGCGCTCGAGGTCCGAAGCGTGGGACAAAATCATTTCCTTCATTGAGACGGGCGCGAGCCTCAGTTCGTTATGAATCAAAAGCGCGCGAGGTCGAGCCTTGGGAGCCGCAAGCCGCGGAAGCGGCGGAGCAACGGCCGTTCGGGATTGCGGGGCCGCGCGCCGTCAGGCTCGTGACTTCGCTCGCGGCACGCCGCCCTCTCCCACAGGCGGCCGGGCGCGGAGAATACGAAGACCGGCCGCTTCCAGCGCCGAAACGCTCGCCTCCGGTGCATCATGCTCCACGACGAGCGTGTCCAATCCCGCCGTGGGCAGGACATGGAAGGGCGCGACGCTGGCCAGTCTCTCGTTGACCACGGCCGCCACGACCGCCCCGGCTTGAGCGCTCAGAACGCGCTTGAACTCGGCGTCCTCGTAGTCTTGCGCGGTGATGCCGATTTCGGCATCGACCGCGCAGACGCCGAGAACCAGAAGGCTCGCGCGCAGCGCTTCGGCGGCGCGCAAGCTGGCGGCGTCAAGACACGCGCCCGTGCGCGGGTTGACCCGTCCGCCGAGCAGGATGACTTCGACTTGTGGCCGATCCTCCAAAGCGCAGGCGATGGCGGGGGAATGGGTCACGACGGTCAGGGCGCGATCGGTCGGCAGTGCCTCGGCCACGAGGATATTGGTCGAGCCGGCGTCGATGAAGAGCGTCGCGTCCGGCCCGGCCATATCGGCGATGCGCTCGCCCAGGGCTTGCGCCAGTGCCCTCTTGCGCCCGCTCGCCTCCGCCCGGCGAAGGTTGAGAGGCACGACGGCCGGCGCGGGCGGCAGCGCTCCGCCATAGACACGGCGGCAGAGCCCGGCCGAGGCGAGCTCGCGCAAGTCCCGCCGGATCGTGTCCTCCGAGACGCCGAAGTCTCGGGCGAGCTCCGACGCCAGCACGCGGCCTTCGAGCGACAGCCGCTCGCGAATGCGCCCGTGCCGTTCGGGCGTCATCGGCATCATGTTCATCTGGTTATCTCTCGCTATTCATATGGGGAGATGCACGATGGTGCCCGATCAGTCAATTACAAGGGGGAATAATGCCGAATTCGGCATCATTCGACGTCTCCCTATCCTGCTTTATCGGCACTGCATGAAGGGTCATTCGGTGTGATGAGAGCCACGTGTGACGTGTCGGCCTGCCACCAAGAAACTTCACCCATCCTTTAAAGAATGAAGTATGAGGAACAGACAGGCGCGCTTCGTGATTTGGGATGGGCTTTCGAAGGCCAATCCGCTTCGCTGGGAGCCGATGGGACGTAGATCGGATCGCTTTTGGCATGACGGACCTTGTCATCGGGATACCAACCTTTCGGCGCCCCGCCCTTCTGACCAAGCTGCTCGAAAGTCTCCGGCCGGAGATCGCCGGCCGTATGGTGACGGTTCTCGTCGCCGACAATGATTGCGATCCCGCGATCGAGGCGCTCGTCGCCGCCTTTCCGCGCGAAGGCGGGCAGCGCTTCGTCTATGTGCCTGTGTCCGAACGGGGCCTGTCTCCGGTTCGCAACAGCCTCGTGGACGCGGCCTTACGCGAGGCGCCGGACTGGCGGCGGCTCATCATGCTGGACGATGACGGGCATGTGGCGGAAGGCTGGCTGGCGACCCTGCTCGGCTGCGCCGATGCCTACGAGCCGCATCTTCTGGGCGGTCCGGTCGAGGGTCTGCTCCCGTCCGATGCCGGGCTTTTCGCGCGCAACAGCATCTATGCCAGCCGGCGCGGCACCAGGACGGGGCCGACCAAGCTCCTGCGCGGCGCGCAGAATCTTCTGATCTCGCGCCGCCTGCTCGACCTCGTGGAACGCCCCCTTTTCCGCAACGCCTATAAATCCTCCGGCGGGGAGGATTACGACTTCTTCCGCCGGGTACGCGCGGCAGGTGGTGAGATCGTCTGGTGCGAGGAGGCCGTGGTCTACGAGCCGACGCCGACCCCGCTACTGCGCACGGCCAAGGTGCTGGAGCGCTACTACACGACCGGCATCTACATGGCGAAGATCGACCAGAGCTATGACGGCGCGGGTGCGGCCTGGCGCTTGGCCGTGAAGGGCAGTGTCGGTTCGCTCGCCCGTCTCGCCCTGTCGCTGCCGAGGCTTCGCAAGGATCCGATCGCCAAGAACCTCCTGTCGGTCGCCCATCACGCCGGCCGCCTCGTCGGCATGGTCGGCGGCAACACGTCCCGATACGCCAAGCGATAGGTCAGGCGCAGCGCGCTCTCGGACCCTCGATGCTGCGCGTCAGTCACGCTCCCCAAAGCAGCGCGCCGCTTCGCCCTCTCACAAAAAAGGCCGCGCTTCCGTTCCCATCTGGGAGGAAGCGCGGCCTTTGCGTTTGAAGCGAAGGGGCGATCAGGCGCCGAGCGAACCGGCGGGCTTGGGCAGAGCGGGCACCACGCGCCGGTCGTCGCCGCCGCTGAGCGTCATCATTCCGCAGAAGCCGACCAACGCCATGCCGGCGACGGCCAGCGGATCGGGGAACTCGCCGAAGAGCACGGCGCCCAGAAGCGCGGCCCAGACGATCTGGCTGTACTGCGTCGGCGCGATGCGGCTGGCGGGCGTCAGGCGGGCCGCGACCACCATCGTGATATTGCCGATGCCCGCGCACAGGCCGCCCACGACCAGGATAGGCCAATGCTGCACGGACGGCATCACGAAATGCGGGATCATCAGGAGGCCGTTGGTCAGCGTCGCCGCCGTCAGCACGCCGCCCACCAGCGTCAGGCGCTTTTCCGTCTGCCCGAGCGAGCGCAGGAGAATGGCGCTGAGCGCGCCGCTGAAGGCGCACACGATGGCGGCCAGATGGCCGAGCGTCAGCGCGTTGAAGCCGGGGCGCACGACCAGCATGACGCCCGCCAAGCCGCCGAGCAGCGCCAGCCAGCGCGAGGGGCCGACCGTCTCCTTCAGGAGCACCATGGAGAGAACGGCGACGAAGACCGGAAGCAGGAAGATCAGAGAGTAGGCTTCCGCCATCGGCAGATGGGTGAAGGCGTAGATCGCCGACATGCCGCCGACCGTGCCGGTCGTCATGCGCGCCAGAACCATCCAGGGGCGATGCGGGCGCAGGATCGAGCGCCAGCTCTCATCGGCGCGCTTGGACAGAAGCGCGGGCCCGAGCGCGATCAGCGAGACGAAGAAGCCGATCTCGAACACTGGGAGCTGACTGCCGAGCAGCTTTCCGGCCGCGTCGGAACAGGAATAGGAAAAATACGCGAGGAACGCGAGGAGAATGCCGGACTGCATCGGATGCGACTTTGCAAAAAAGGAAAGGCCGGCATCGCGAGCGGACGATCGTTTGCCCTTGCGGGCGCGCATTCGGGACGGGGAGGTCGGCAGGCACATCATGGCACCTGGGCCTTGATAAATCCTTTTCCGCGCCGCGCCGCAACGCCCCTTCGCCACACGTAGCGATCATATAATCTTACGCTGTCACGCGCGGCGTGATGACACAGCGCGCCCCGCGAAACTGCGGCAAAACCAAGGAAAAGGGCGTGGCGGAAATAAGAATTTGGAGATGATGCCAGGACAGCGCGCCCGCGCCCGTCACCCCTCCCGACAGGCGCGAAAGTTACGAACCTCCACTCGACTTCGCACCTGCAAAAAGGGCGGATGCGTCACCGCACCCGCCCTCAAAAACGCTATCGGGTGTCAGCACTCAATCGACGGCCAACATCCGCCCTTCCGCATCCGACACGAAGCAGAGATCGAGAAGCTTCTGGATGCCGGCGGCATGGCGGAAGTTCGGCTGGCCGTTCTCGCCCGACAGAAGCGCCATGGCGAAGCGGTGCTCGTTGCGCGGCGTCACCGGGCAGTCCACGCGAACCCAGGTCTGCGTTTCCATATCGGCCCCGAGGCAGGCTTCGAGGCGCGAGTCCTGATGGTTGGCCCAGATGCGTAGCGCGCCCCGCTCTCCGTAGATGGCGAGGTTCAGGTCGTTCAGATTGCCCGTGGCATAGCGTGACATATGCACGACGCCGAGCGCGCCGTTCGACATCTCGACCGTCATGGCGACACTGTCGTTGACATCCAGCTTGTAGGGGCCGATCGCCCCGCCCTCGGCCTTGTCATAGGTTTTCATGCGCGCCTGAAGCGCGGCGAAGTCGAGCCCCGTGCCGAAGCTTACGAAATCGAGGATATGAATGCCGATATCGCCGAGTACGCCCTTCGAGCCATGCTCGGACGACAGGCGCCACAGCCAGCGTTCGTCCGTGCGCCAATCGCCCCAATGGCCGGCCGTGAGCCAGCTCTGGAGATAGCTCGCCTCCAGATGCCGGATCGTGCCGATGCGCCCGTCATCCACCATGCGCCGCGCCATCTGGATCGCATGAGCATTGCGATAGGTGAGGTTCACCATGTTGATGAGCCCCGCCGCCTCTGCAGCCTCCGTCATCGCCATCGCGTCGGGAAAGTTCACCGCCAGGGGTTTCTCGCAGAAGACCGGCTTTCCGGCGGCGAGAAGTTGCAGCGTCGTCGGCTTGTGAACGCCGTCGGGCGTCGAGTTCACGGCCGCGTCGAACTCACCCCAAGCGATGGCGTCGGCCAGCGAGCCGAAGGTCTGCGGGATGGAATGCTCGAGCGCGAAGAGACGGGCGCGCTCGATATTCGTATCGACCGCCGCGACCACCGTCATGCCGGGGATGGAGGAGAAATGCTCGGCATGGCGGGCCGCGATGCCACCCGTGCCGAGGATGAGGATGCGCCGTTCCTCGCTCATCGATAGCCGGCCTCGCCGGCCTTGTGGAGCGAGCCGCCCTTCTTCTCGATCTTTTCACGCGCCTGATCGATCGGCACGTTGGGTGCCTCGGCCACCTCTCGCCAAGGCTTGGCGGAATTGTAGGCCCAATGGACGGCATTGCGCAGAACGCGGCGAATATTGGGATCGTGATAGATCGGATAGGTCTCGTGGCCGGGCTCGAAATAGAAGATGCGTCCCGCCCCGCGCTGGTAGGTGAGGCCGGAGCGGAACACCTCGCCGCCCTCGAACCAGGAGACGAAGATGGTCTCGAGCGGCTCGGGGACGAGGAAGGGCTCGCCATACATTTCCGAGTTCGGCAGTTCGATCGCCTTGTCGATGCCTTGTGTGATCGGGTGGCTCGGATTGATCACCCAAAGCCGCTCGCGCTCCCCCGCCTCGCGCCAGCGCAGCGAACAGGGCGTGCCCATCAGGCGTTTGAAGATCTTGGAGAAATGGCCGGAATGGAGGACGAGAAGGCCCATGCCTTCATGAACGCGCTGCGCCACACGCTCGACGATCGCGTCCTCGACCCGGCCATGCGCCTTGTGTCCCCACCAGACGAGAACGTCCGTGGCGTCGAGCTTTTCCTGGGTCAGCCCATGTTCGGGCTCTTCCAGGGTCGCGGTGGAAAGGGTCAGCTCGCCATCCTCGACCAGCCCGTCCGCGATGGTGCGATGAATCCCGTCCGGGTAGATCGATCGGACGGTCTCGTTTTCCTTTTCATGCAGATATTCGTTCCACACGGTCACACGGATCGGCATCCTGGCTTCCCTCCTCCTCGGCCCGTCGCGGGATGGTCCGCGTCGTTCTCAGCCTGATATGAACGGCCTTCGGGACTGAAACCTTCGCGATGAATCGGACCTCATTGCGACCGCTTCAGTCCCCTGCTCGTGTCGCATCACGGGGTGGCCGGAGCATGGACCCGACCACCCGAACGCGTCAGTCGGCCAGAAGCAGCGCCACGGGCAGTTCGGACAAGATGTCGGCGAGCTTGAAGCTGGCCCCGCTGCCGACCTCCCTGCTCGCCAAGATGTCCTCGAAGCGCGCCCCCGCCAGGTGAGACGGCAAACGAACCGCCGTATCGCCCCACTCGGACGCCTCCAGCATCGGGATGTCGGCGCCCTCTCTCAGAAGCTGCAAGGCGAGACGCGGCGCGATCGTCACCGCGACATGGCCCTCGTTGTCGGTGCGCGCGAAGGCGACCACATGGTCCGCCTTTGCGCCCGTCACCTCCAGCGGGATGTAGCGGCCCTTGGTGAACAGCTCGGGCGCGCGGATGCGGGCCTTCAGCGCAGCTGCGGTGAGCTTGGCCTTCACGCGCCCGTCGCGCCAATGCGGCAGGCTGGCCGCGATCGTCTCGCCGTCTTCCATCGCGCGCTGGCGGGCGGCGAAGTCGATCTTGCGGCGATTGTCAGGGTCCACGAGGCTGAGATCGTAGAACTCGGTGCCCTGGTAGATATCGGGAACGCCCGGCGCGGTCAGCTTGATCAGCGTCTGCGACAGCGAATTCAGCGCGCCGGCCACGACGAAGGACTGCGACTGCTTCCAGAAGCGAGCCAGAAGATCGCCCGTCTCCTTCTGCGAGAGAATGGCCGAAACGAAGCCCTTCAGCGCACTCTCGTAAGCCTCGTTGGGCGCAGTCCAGCTCGTATAACGCTTGGCCTCGCGCACGGCCTTTTCGGCAAAGGCCAGAAGCCGGCTCTCCAACTCCTCACGCAGCTTGGCGTCGGCCGGGTCGAAATCGGCGGGGATGACGCCGAGCAGCGACTGGTAGAAGCCCCATTCCGTCGCGGGGTCGGGCGAGACATGGCTTTCGCCCATGGCGGGGTCGCCCATGCTCTTGCGCCAGGGCTGCATGGCCTCGGCCATGTTCTTGACCAGCGCGGCCCAGCGCTCGGGCGCTTCGCTCAAGGTGTAGAGGCGCGCGCGCGCGTCCTCGCCGCGCTTGGTGTCGTGGGTGGAGGAAGCCATGAGCCCTTCGGGCTGGTCCTCCAGCCGGATCGCCATGTCCTCGTGGAAGCGCTCGGGCGAGCTGCCGTAATGATCCGGCTCGCCGCCGACTTCGTTGAGCGCGATCAGACGGTTGTAGCGATAGAAGACCGTGTCCTCCACCGCCTTGGCCATGACCGCGCCGGTCGTCTGCTGAAAGCGGCGGGTGAAGTTCAGCGCGCCCGTGACATCGCGTCCATCCTCGAAATTCAGCTTGAGCAGGCGACCAACGAAGTCGATCGGCTCGTCGGCCTCGACCTTGCGGGTTCCCTTGGCGCGCTCCACCGTCTCGTCGATGACGATGATGTCGTCCTCCGGCACGCCCGCCACGCCGCAATAGGTGCGATAGACCGGCAGGGCGGTCGCCACCTCAACGATCGACCGGCTCATGTCGTCGCGGCCGAAATCGCGCGTTTCGAGATCGCTCGCCGCGACCTGCATGGCGGTTTCAGTCAGAACCTGAAGCTCGCCGGCGAGATTATGCGTAAAGATCGCGCGCTTCTGGTCCGCGATCATCGCCCGCAGGTCTTCGTCGCCGCCGACGAACTCGGCATAGGCGCGTGTCATGGCCTCTTCCTGCGACCCGTCGACATAAAGGCCCGCGACGGCGGTGATGAACTCGTAGCCTGTGGTGCCCGCGATGTTCCAGTTTTTACGCAGGCGCTCCGGCCCGGTCAGGATCTTCTCGACATGGATCGCGACGTCCCGGCGCAGCGCCTCGAAGCCGGCGGCAAGCTCTGCCAGATAGCCCTTGGGGTCGGCCACACCGTCCACATGGTCGATGCGGATGCCGTCCAGCCGGCGCTCGCGCGCCAGCTGGTAGATCGTGCGGTGCGAGTCGCGGAAGACGCGGCGCATCTCCTGGCGCACGCCGATGAGATCGGCGATCTCGAAGAAGCGGCGATAGGAAAGCTTTTCGCGCGCCAGACGCCACCAGGCGAGCCGCCAGGCCTGCGCCTCGTGGAAGGCATGGAGCGCATTGCGGTCGGCGTTCAGCGCCTCGATGCCGGCCTTTAGAGCGGCGAGGAAGGCGGGGTCGGCGACATGCTCGGCGAAGCGCTCGCCCAGTTCCTCGCCATCGGCCGGCACGGCGGCCGAGAAGCGGCGCACCAGACTGTCGCGCTCGGGGTGATCCACGAAGGAGAAGACGTGGCTCAGCGTGCGCGGGTCCACCGGCAGGCCATAGCCATTGGCGGAGAAGCGGACCTCGCCCCGATCCTCGTCATAGACGACCTCCAGCGCGCCGCCCCGCAGCGCCTCGCCATAGGGCGTGCCGAGGGTCGGGATGAGGATTTTCTCCTCGTCCCAGGAAATGTCGAAGGTCTGCGCATAGCGGCTTTCGCGGCCCCAGCGCAGGACATCCTCCCACCAGCGGTTCTCCTGCGAGACGCCCATATGGTTCGGCACGAAGTCGAGGATCAGGCCGAGATCGGCCTTCATCAGCTGATCGCTCAAGGAGCCCAGCCCCGCATCGCCGCCCAGTTCTTCCTCGAAGCGGTTATAGTCCACGACGTCGTAGCCATGGGTGGAGCCGGGCGAGGCCGCGAAGACGGGCGAGGCGTAGAGATGGCTCGCCCCCAGCGTCTTGAGATAGGGCACGAGCCCCTCGGCTTCCGAAAAGCCGGTCCCCTCGCGGAACTGCAGGCGATAGGTCGCGATCAGCGGACGGCTCATGGGGTCTCCGGTCTCTCGTCGCGCATCGCGCGAGCCATGGCTTGGAAGCGTTCGTCGGCGGCCAGATCATCCAGACGGATGTCGGAGCGAACGCGCCAATTGGGGTATTCGTCGGTCGTGCCTGGCAAGTTGGGCTGCTTCTCGGAGGCGATCATGTCCTCCACCTGCACCGCAAAAAGCATGGAGCGCGTGCGCGCGCCGAAGCGATGGATCGCGATCGCTAGCTCAAAAGGCAGGCGCTCCGGCAGGTCCGCGCCTTCGTTCGCCGCGTGATAGTCGGGCGGCAGGAGCCGCTCGTACTGCAACGCGGCCAGAAGTGTGCGCCGGTCGCGGTCCCGCTCGGCCAGATCGCGCTCGGTGGCGGCAGCGTTCTGCCGGCCGGTTTCGGAGCGCAGCCGAACGTCGGAGCCATGCCACCAGCCCGACAGCGTGGCGAGGTCGTGGGTCGAGATACAGGCGAGCGAGGCCTGCGGATATTCCCCCGTCGCCTTGAACAGCCCGTCCTTCCAACGCTCGAAATAGAGAACCTTGTAGGAGAGGATATGGCTGTCGGCCATGGCCTCGCGGAAGCCTTCGGGCACTGTGCCCAGATCCTCGCCGATGACGAGGCAGTTCGTGTCCTGCGACACGCGGGCCAAGGCGTCCACCATGGCGCCGAGAGGATAGCGGACATAGCCGCCGCCTCCCGAATTCGTGCCTTCGGGAATCCACCAGAGCCGCGCGAGGCCCATCGCATGGTCGATGCGGATGGCGCCCGCATGTTCCATGAGACCGGCATAGGCGGCGGCGAGCGGGGCGTAATGGCGCTCGGCGAGAGCCTTGGGCGAAAGCGGTGCCAGACCCCAGTCCTGCCCGTCCGAATTGAACATGTCGGGCGGCGAGCCGACGCGCGCTGCGCGCACCGTCAGCGCCGGGTCGGCCCAGGTCTCCGCCCCATCGGGCGAGACGCCGACGGCGAAGTCGAGATAAAGGCCGATGCGCATTCCGGCCGCCTTGGCGCGGCGCTGCGCCTCGCCCAGCTGCCGGTCGCACAGATATTGCAGCCAGATGTGGAAGCGGATCGCGTCTTCATGGCCCGCCTCGAAGGAGATCACCGCCTCGCCCGTGCGGTCGCGCAGTTCGTCGGGCCAATTGTGCCAACCGGCGCTGCCGCCCTCCGCGCGCATCGCCTCCGAGATCGCCTCGAACAGCGCGAAGCCGCGCAGCGCGTCGCCGCCCTTCTCGGTGAAGGCGCGGAAGCTTTCGTCGGATGTGAGCCCATCCTTGGCGCTCGCATAGACCTCGCGCAGCAGCGGCACCTTCGCGGCCGCGACAGCGGGATAGTCCACCAGCTCGCCGTCCAGCCCTTCGAAGAGGTCGGGCTTCTCCGTGCGCAGGGCCGCGATGGCCGCCTCCCCGCCTTCGATCGTGTCGATCGCGAGATAGAACGGATTGATGAAGCGGCGCGTCGAGGGCGAATAGGGGCTGTAGCGCCCGGCATCGGCCAAGAAGAGCGCATGAAGCGGATTGACGCCGACAAAGGACGCGCCGGTCTGCGCCGCGACCTCGGCCAACCGTGCCAGATCCTCGAAATCGCCGATGCCGAGATTGCGCTCCGAGCGCAGGCTGTAGAGCTGGCAGGTCACACCCCAGGAACGGCTCGACGCCAGCCCCTCCGGCAGGGCGCAGGCAAGACTGGGCTTCTGCTCCTCGCGGGCAAAGCCCCCTTCCTCGCCTCCTTCGGGATCGACCTGAAGCGCGCTCAGGAGGCCGGACTGCGCGGCCGCGTCGATCGCCTTGGGCTCGCCCATTTCCGAAACATATCGGATTTGAATGCCGTGGCTTTCGGCCAGGGTTTCGAGGCGCTCATTCATCGTCAGGCTCCGCGATCAGGAGCGTGTCGGCCAGGATGGCGATCACGCAGGTCGCGCACATCGTACCTTGCGAGAGTGACTCGAAGGCGTTCTTGTGGTTGGTGTAGACGCATTCCGCGCCTTCCAGCGCGCCTTGGTGGAACGCACCTTCCACATCCCAGGCTTCGTCGGCCAGATTGACCACGAGATGCCAGAAGCGGCCGGGTTGCAGCTCCCAGGCGACGACGAAGCCGAGCCCTTCCACCATCGCCATGCCCGTGCCGCCCTGCACCTTGTCCAAGAGCGGAACCAGCGTCTTGGCGCGGATGCCGAGCAGCTTGCGCGTCACCTGAAGGCGGCGCTTATGGATGGGCTGGGCAAGGCGCGTCCAGTCGAGGCGCGAGACCTCGAAGGTGCGCTCGTCATTGGGGTCGGGGAAGATATCGGCGGCTTCCGGGTCTTCGAAGGCGGCGAAGCTCTTGAACTCCTTCTTGCGACCCTTGGACACGGCATTGGCGAGTTCGCCGTCGAAATCGGTGAAGAAGCAGAAGGAGTTGGTGTCGCCGAACTCGTCGCCCTGGAACATCAGGGGGATCTGCGGCGAGAGCAGAAGAATCGCCTGAAGGCAGTCATAGACACGGCCCGAGGTCAGAGAGCGCATCCGGTCGCCGAAGGCGCGGTTGCCGATCTGGTCGTGGTTCTGGAGGAAGTTGACGAAGGCGGTGGGCGGCAGTTCGGAGGAATCGGTGCCGACGCGCCGCTCGCGATGCTCGGACTGCTGCCCTTGGAACACGAAGCCGGTGGCGAGCGCGGTCGCCATCTGCTCGGCCGAGTTCGGGTCGTAGTCCGTGTAGTAGCCTTCCTGATCGTTGGTGGCGATCACATGGGCCGTGTGGTGGAAATCGTCGTTCCACTCGCCCGAGACGAGCGGCACCGCGCCGTCCTCGCACCGCTCGATATGCCAGGTGATGTTGCGGTCGTCCTCGGTGGTGATGTGGACGTGGCGATCCGTGACCGTCTCGCGCACCCGCGTCGCCAGTTCCTTCACGAGGGGCGTGTCGGTCGTGTCCTTGATGGAATCGATCGCGTCGAGCCGCAGCCCGTCGATGCGATATTCGGTCAGCCAGTAGAGCGCGTTCTCGATCATGAAGTCGCGCACCGGCGCTTCGTCATAGGCGATGGCCGCGCCCCAGGGCGTCGAGATTTCCTGATGGAAGAACTCCGGCAGATATTCCGGCAGATAGTTCCCGTCCGGGCCGAAGTGATTGTAGACGACGTCCAGAAAGACCATGATTCCGCGCTCATGCGCGGCGTCCACGAGGCGCTTCAGCCCTTCCGGCCCGCCATAGGCCTGATGCGGCGCATAAAGAAGAACGCCGTCATAGCCCCAGCCGCGCTGGCCGCCGAACTGGGCGACGGGCAGAAGCTCGATCGCGGTGATGCCGGTCTCGCGCAGGTGCTCCAGCTTGGGAATGATGGCCTCGAACGTGCCCTCGGGCGTGAACGTGCCGACATGCAGTTCGTAGAAGACGCATTCCTGCCAAGGACGGCCTTTCCAATCTCCCGTGCGCCATTCATGCGCTTTGGGATCGACGAGGCGCGAGAGCCAATGGACGTCGCCCCCTTGGGCGCGGGCCGCCGGGTCCGGCCGGACCTTGCCGCCGTCGAAGCGGAAGCCGTACCCCTCGCCCGGCTGCACCTTGTCCGTCACGAGTTCCCACCAGCCGCTTTCGCCCCGCGCCATGGGCTCGAAGCTTTCGCACTGGTAGTCGTCGGATTCGGCGCTGGCGACCTCGACGCTTTTCGCGCCCGGCGCCCAGATGCGAAAGCGCGCCTTGCCGTCCTCGTATTGCGCGCCCCAACTCAGGTCGAAAGAGAAAGTCCTGCCAGCGTCCATAAGGGCTCCGCCATTTCGCAACATGTCATGAGATGCGCCCCCTCTCGCCGATGCGAAGGGCCGCGGATCGCGCCTGACCTAACTGGGGCGCGCAGGGACAAGGGCAGGACCGAACGAAGGATTTTTTCCGCTCGGCTGCCAGCCCTTGCCCATGGGACCGGATCAGCCGGCCGCCGCCAGGGCCTGCGGCTCGGGGGCTGCCTGCGGCTCGTTGGCGGCGTTGGACTGGCGGCCCATGTCCTCCGCCTCCTTGGACAGGCCCTCGCCCGTCGAAGCGCTGTTGCCGACGCGGCTATGCACGAGGTCATGGATGAAGCCGAGCTTGCTGATGACGGTCGGCGACAGCACGAAGGGATAGAGGTCGGGCAGGCCCATGGCGCGGTTCATGGAGTTCAGCGCCTGGCTCAGCGCCAGCCAGGCGTCGGCGATCTCCTCCATGGTCGTATTCGGATCGTAGACCTTCACGTCCAGGTCCGTCGTCAGAATGCCGTCGCGGTCCAGCCGGGGCTGGATGGCGATGCCGTAGGAGCCGCCGACCTCCAGCGTGTCGATGATGTGGAGATAGTGCGCCCAGGTCTCGGCGAAGTCCTCCCAGGCGTGCGAGCCGGCATAGGCGGAGACGTATTCCTCCTGCCAGTTGAGCTTCGGCCCGTTGTTGTAGTGGTTCTGAAGCGCCTGCCCGTAATCCTCGCGGTCGTCGCCGAACACGGCGCGGCAGGCGTCCAGAAGATTCCCGTCGCGCACGAGAATGTCCCAGTACCAATGGCCGACTTCGTGGCGGAAATGGCCGAGCAGGGTACGGTAGGGCTCGCCCATGGCGGTGCGGCGCTGCTCGCGCTCGGCATCGTCGGCCTCGGCCAGCGCCACCGTGATGATGCCCTCGTCATGCCCGGTCATCACCTTCTGTCCCGTCGCCGGATCGTCGGCCAGGAACTTGAAGCCGAGACCCTCGGGATGCTCGTCGCGCGTATAGAGCGGCAGGTTCAGGCGCAGCAGCGTGTAGAAGAGACGATGCTTGGCCGCTTCCATCTTGGCCCAGAGCGCCTGATTGTCGGGGTTCGAGAGATCGGGGACCATGAGATTGTGCCGGTCGGCCACGCACATCCGCTCGCCGGAGTCGGCCGGCACGAGCCAGTTGCAGACGCCGTATTGGTAATTGTCGCAGTAGCGCCAGTGAGAGCCGTCGCTGCCGCGACCGACCGAAAGCCAGCCGTCATCGGCCGCTTCCAGCGCCAGGACGCGGTTGGAGCGTGGCTCGTAGCCGAGCGCATGACCGCAGCGCTCGCAAACCACGTTGTTGAAGAAGACGACCTGATCGCAGGACGGGCAAGAAAAGAGCTTCATGAGGAGCGTTCCTGGGCGGCCGGGAGGGGCGCGGATTCGCCGGCTCAACTCCAGTATGTGACTCCGGTTCCGCAGCGCACCTGATTTCGAACACAATTTCCATCAAACGCCGCGCTTTGTGCGCCGCGAAGGTTTCCAGCAGGCCCCTTGAATGCCTATGCTGGCGCGTCGACCGTTCATGCGCAAGGGATCAGATGCCAATCCTCGCTGCCCTCCGCCACCTGACGCATTACCGCTATGATCGCCCGGTCACTCTGGGTCCTCAAAGTATCCGGCTGCGCCCCGCGCCTCATTCGCGCACGCGCACCCCGGCCTATGCGCTGCGCATCGAACCCGCGAACCATTTCGTCAACTGGCAGCAGGACCCGTTCGGCAACTGGCTGGCACGTGTCGTCTTCCCCGAGAAGGTGCGCGAGTTCCGCATCGAGGTCGATCTCCTCGCCGACATGACGGTGTATAATCCGTTCGACTTCTTCATCGAGCCCTGGGCGGAGGAATTCCCCTTTGCCTATGGCGACGATCTCGCCGTCGATCTGAAGCCCTATCTGGCGCTCGAACCGGCCGGGCCGAAGCTTCAGAGCTTCCTCGAAACGGTGGATCGCACGCCGCGCCGCACGGTGGATTTCCTGGTCGATCTGAACCGGCTGGTCGAGCAGCGCGTCGATTATCTCATCCGCATGGAGCCGGGCGTGCAGACGCCCGAGGAAACGCTGGAAAAGGCCTCGGGCTCCTGCCGAGACTCCTCTTGGCTGCTGGTCAACACGCTGCGCCATCTCGGCCTCGCCGCGCGCTTCGTGTCGGGCTACCTGATCCAGTTGAAACCCGATCGCGTGGCCATCGACGGGCCGGCCGGCACGGCGGTCGACTTCTGCGATCTCCATGCCTGGGTCGAGGTCTATGTGCCGGGCGCGGGCTGGATCGGCTTCGACCCGACCTCGGGCCTGATGACCGGCGAGAGCCACGTGCCGCTGGCGGCCACCCCCCATTATCGTTCCGCCGCGCCGATCGCCGGCGGGGTGGATTTCGCAGAGACCGAATTCGACTTCGCCATGGAGGTGACGCGCGTTTCCGAAGCGCCGCGCGTGTCCAAGCCCTTCTCGGACGAAAGCTGGGAGGCGCTGGACGCCTTGGGCCTGAAGGTCGATGGCGACCTTCAGGCGATGGATGTGCGCCTCACTATGGGCGGCGAGCCGACCTTCGTCTCGATCGACGATTTCGAAGGCGCGGAGTGGAACGCCGACGCGACCGGCCCCCGCAAGCGGGGCCTCGCCGACGGGCTCCTGCGCCGGCTCCAGACGCGCTTTGCGCAAGGCGGCTTCCTGCACCACGGGCAGGGCAAGTGGTATCCCGGCGAATCCCTGCCGCGCTGGACCTATTCCCTCTATTGGCGCAAGGACGGGCAGCCGATCTGGCGCAACCCCGCCCTTTTCGCGCCGGAAGAGGGGGCGCCGCCGGCCGTGGCCGACGATGCACGCGCACTGCTGGAGGGCGTCGCCGCGCGGCTGGGTGTCGAGCCCGGCAACGCTTTGCCCGCTTATGAAGACCCGTCCTACTGGCTGGTGCGCGAGGCGCAGCTGCCCGAGAACGTCTCGCCGGACAATTCCAAGCTCGAAAACCCGGAAGAGCGCGCGCGCCTTGCCCGCGTCTTCGACCGGGGGCTGAACAATCCGGTCGGCTATGTCATGCCGGTTCAGGCGTGGCAGGCGCTCCCCGCGCGCTGGATGTCGGAGCGCTGGTCGACCCGGCGCGGCAAGCTCTTCCTCGTGCCGGGCGACTCCGCGCTCGGCTATCGCCTGCCGCTGGCCTCCCTCCCCTATCTCTCGCCCGCCCGCTATCCCTACACGCATCCGGCCGACCCGATGCAGCGCCTGCCCGAACTGCCCGAGCGCGAAATCCTGGGTCAGGTGCAGAAGCGCATTTCGCAGGCGGACCCGGCTCCCGCCTGGTCGCCCCCCGAGCCCGGCCCGGAAGCCGAGATCGGCGGCTATGTGCGCACCGCGCTCGCCATCGAGCCGCGCGACGGCATCCTGCATGTGTTCATGCCGCCGCTGGAATCGGCCGTGGCCTATCTCGACCTTCTCGCCGCCGTGGAAGACGAGGCGGAGGCGCTCGGCCTTTTCGTGCGCATCGAAGGCTATGCCCCGCCCTTCGACCCGCGCCTGAACGTCATGCGCGTCGCGCCGGACCCCGGCGTGATTGAGGTGAACGTGCATCCCGCCGCCTCCTGGGGCGAGGCGGTCGCGATCACGCAAGGCGTCTATGAGGACGCGCGCCAGTCTCGGCTCGGCACCGACAAGTTCATGGTGGACGGGCGTCATGCCGGCACCGGCGGCGGCAACCACGTCGTGATCGGCGGGGCGACGCCGCTCGACAGCCCCTTCCTGCGCCGGCCCGACCTTCTGAAGTCGCTGGTGCTCTACTGGCAGCGCCATCCTTCGCTGTCCTACCTCTTCTCCGGCCTCTTCGTCGGACCGACCAGCCAGGCCCCGCGCATCGACGAGGCGCGCCATGACGGGCTCTACGAACTGGAAATCGCGATGGCGCAGGTGCCCTCGCCCGGCGAAGGGCTGGCCCCGCCGCCCTGGCTGGTGGATCGCCTGTTCCGCAACCTCCTCGTGGACGTGACGGGCAACACGCATCGCTCGGAAATCTGCATCGACAAGCTTTATTCGCCCGATGGGCCGACGGGCCGCCTCGGCCTCGTGGAGTTCCGCGGCTTCGAGATGCCGCCAGACGCGCGCATGAGCTTGGCCCAGCAGCTTCTGATCCGCGCGTTGATCGCCAAGTTCTGGCGCGAGCCGCAGTCGGGGCGCTTTGCCCGCTGGGGCACGCAGCTTCACGACCGCTTCATGCTGCCGGCGCTGATCTGGGAGGATTTCCTCTCGGTTCTCGCCGATCTCGACCGCTCGGGCTATCCCGTCCGGCCGGAATGGTTCGAGGCGCAGTGGGAGTTCCGCTTCCCCTTCTGCGGCGAGGTCCGCCACGAGGGCGTGCGGCTGGAACTGCGTCAGGCGCTGGAGCCCTGGCATGTCATGGGCGAAACGGGCGCCATCGGCGGCACGGTGCGCTTCGTGGATTCCTCGGTGGAGCGGCTTCAGGTCCGGGCCGAGGGCTACGACCCCGCGCGCCATATCGTCACCTGCAACGGGCGGCCGGTGCCGCTCGGGCCGACGCAGACGGTCGGCCAGTTCGTCGGCGGCGTGCGCTTCAAGGCGTGGCAGCCGGCGTCCGGCCTGCACCCGACCATCCCCGTCCATGCGCCTCTGACCTTCGATATCTACGATCGCTGGTCGGGCCGCTCGCTCGGCGGCTGCGTCTATCATGTCGCCCATCCCGGCGGGCGCTCCTACGACACGTTCCCCATCAACGCCAACGAGGCGGAGTCGCGCCGCCTCGCTCGGTTCGAAGCCATTGGCCACACGCCGGGGGCCTTCCAGCCGCCTCAGGAAATCCCCGATCCGAGCTTCCCCCATACGCTCGATCTCAGACGACCGGCCTTCCTTGCTGTCTGACCTTGCCAAGCCCAAGCCGGCCAGCGTTCTGCGCCGCTACGACGAAATGCGCGCGGAGGACGGCTCGGTGCGTCCGCATTATCGCGCCCTCCTGAACGCGCTCGACGGTCTGAGCGAGGCCGAGCGCGAGGGGCGATTTCGCACCGCGCGCCAATATCTGAGCGAGGCCGGCGTCTTCTATCGCGTCGGCGCGGAAAGCCGCGAGCGCTTGTGGCCGATCGCCTTTCCGCCTGTCGTGATCGAGGCGGAGGAATGGCGGCGGCTGGAAGCGGGCCTGCGCCAGCGCGCGCTCTATCTCGAAACGCTCCTGGCCGATCTCTACGGCGAGCGGCGCATGGTGCGCGAGGGCCATCTGCCGGGCGTTTTGCTGGCCAGCAATCCCGAGTTCCTGCGCCCGCTGGCCGATCAGGGCCGCGCCGGTCGGCCGCTCATTCGCTTCATCGCCATCGATCTCGGCCGCGCGCCCAACGGGCGATGGCATGTCATCAAGGACCGCACGCAGGCTCCTTCGGGCTCGGGCTTCGCGCTGGAAAACCGCGTCGCCACCTCCCGCGCCTTTCCCGATCTGGCGCGCGCGCTGCATGTGCGCCGCCTCGCCGGCTTCTTCGGGCGCTTTCGCGAAACGTTGAACGATCTCAACGGCACGGAAGGCGCGCGGGTCGGCCTCCTGACGCCCGGCCCCCTCAACGAGACCTATTTCGAGCATTCCTACCTTGCCCGCTATCTCGGCTTTCACCTTCTGGAAGGCGGCGATCTCGTGGTGCGTGGCGACGAGGCCAAGATCCGCACCGTCGATGGGCTTCGCTCCGTGCGTGTTCTCTGGCGCCGTCTCGACGCCGACTATGCCGATCCGCTGGAGCTTCACGCCCAGTCGCGCATCGGCACGCCCGGCCTGGTCCGCGCCATCCGCGCGGGCAAGCTGGACCTCGTCAACGCGCTCGGCTCCGGCCTTCTGGAAACACCCGCTTTCGCGCCCTTCGAAAACGCCATGGCCGAGGCGCTGATCGGCGAGCGGCTGCAGCTTCCCTCCGTCGAAACCCGCTGGCTGGGCGATCCCTTGTGGAAGGATTTCGCCCAGGACCTGCCCCCCGGCTGGCGGCTCGCCGAAGCCCTGCCCGCGCCGTCCGGCCCGCACAAGTCGCTTGATGAGTCCACGCTGGTTGAGCGCGCTCGCGGCGGCGATGCCGATATCGTGGCGACGCGCTCCCTGCCGCTGTCCACCGCGCCCGTGTTCGGGGATGCGGGGCTGGAAAGCCGGCCGATCACGCTGCGTGTCTTTCTGGCGCGCGGCGAGGACGGGTGGGACGTCATGCCCGGTGGCTTCGCACGCGCCGCGCATGAGGAAGACGGCAGCGCGCTGGCGATCGCGTCGGGCGGTCGCTCGCTCGATGTCTGGGTTGCGGGCGACCCGGACGAGCGGCCCGTGACGCTGCTCGGCGCGCGGGGCGAGAGCTATCAACGCCGCCTGCCGGGCTCGCTTCCCGCCCGCGCGGCCGACAACCTCTTCTGGCTCGGCCGCTATGTCGAGCGGCTGGAGGTCGCCTTTCGCCATTGGCGCGCCGCGATCGCGCGCGCGGAGGCCGGCGAAGACCCGGCGCCCGTGGATGAGGCGCGCATCTCGCTCCTGCGGATTTCGGGCGTCGGCTTCGGCGGCGCCGATCCGATCCATGGCTTGAGAGACCATGCCGACAGCGCCTTCCAGCTGGCCTCGCGCATTCGCGACCGCTTCTCCCCCGACGCCTGGCGCGCTTTGGCCGAGATCGCCGATCTGACGGGCGAGGCGCTGCATCAGCCCTCGGACGAGCGCGACGACACGCTTCTGGCCGGGCGGGTGCTGACGCGGCTCGCCGGCTTTGCCGGCCTCGTTCACGAGAACATGTACCAGTTCATCGGCTGGCGCTTCCTCGAATGCGGTCGGCGGCTGGAGCGCCTGTCGCAGACGGCGGGGGCGGCGAGCGCCTTTCTGGCGGCGGGTGGCGACGGCGTGTTCGAGGCGCTTCTGGAATTCACCGATAGCCGCATGACCTATCGCCGGCGCTTCTCGGTGGAGCTCGGGCCGGACACGGTGCTCGACCTCGCCCTGCTCGACCCGCTCAACCCGCGCTCGCTGACCTTTCAGGCGCGCACGCTCGAAACCGTGATGGCCGATCTGCCGGGAAATCACGCAGGCGAAAGCCTCGACCCCGCCTCGCGCCGGCTGGCGCGACTGCTCGTGCGCCTGCGCACCGCCGAGCCGCGCGAGGTCACGCCCGCCTTTCTGAGCCGCGTCGCGCGGGACGGTTTCGAGATTTCCGACCTTCTCTCCCAGCGCTACTTCGCCTTGGCGCCGCGCGGCGCGGTCGAGCGTCAGGACACGGAATAGACCGGGCATGAGCCGCTACGACATCCGCCTTTCGATCGGCTACACCTATCCCGGCTTCGTCCGCGACGCCCGGCATATCCTGCGCATCGCGCCGCTGAAAGCCAGCGGGCAGCGTGTCGAGCGCTTCACGCTCGACATCAAACCGACCCCGCGCGAAACGGCATCCGAGCGGGATTTTTTCGGCAATCGGACCGATCATGTCCTGATCGACGAACCGCACGAGACACTCTCGGTCGAAATGCGCGCGCGGGTTCGTGTCGACCGCCCGCTTCCGGCGCTGGGGCAAACCCTGCATGTCGAGACGATCCGCGCCCTGGCCCGGGCCTCGCGCGACAGCGAGGGTGAAAGCCCGCTGCACTTTCTGGGCGCAGGCCGGCTCGTCGCTCCCTCGCCGGCGGTCGCCGCCTATTGCGCCGAAGGGCTGGAGCCCGATCAGCCGATCGGCGAGGCCATGCTGGCGCTGGCGCGGCGCATTCGGAGCGAGTTTCGCTTCGAGGCGGGTGTCACCACGATTTCCACGGGCGTCGAGGAAACCTTCACCGCCCGGCGCGGCGTCTGCCAGGATTTCTCGCATCTGATGATCGCGGGCCTGCGTGGGCTCGGCCTTCCGGCGGCCTATGCCAGCGGCTTCCTGCGCACCGAGCCGCCGCCGGGCCAGCCGCGCCTCGAAGGGGCGGACGCCATGCACGCCTGGGTAGAGGTCTGGGCCGGGCCGCAAATGGGCTGGATCGGCTTCGATCCGACCAATGGGTGTTTTGCAGGCGAGGATCACGTGCTCGTGGCGCGCGGGCGCGACTATTCCGATGTTGCGCCGATCGACGGCGTGTTGATCACGTCCGGGCCGCAGCGCCACCATCATGCGGTGGACATGATCCCGATCGGTGAAGCGGTACGAAGCTAGGCCATTCGCCGAATTTTCCAGACCCAGCCACACATCTCGTTTAAATCTTCTGATTCTTGTAAGGTATCCTTTCCAGGCAGACGCCTAATCTCAGGCACCGAAGGAGAGATGTGGGACACATGTATATCGACCTGTCCACCATCTATGCGTTCATGTTCGCCTCGCTCGCCGTGTCGGGCGCTCTGACCTTCTGGGAGCGTCGGTTTCATCCGCTGCGCAAGGACGTTCTGGCGGAATGGGCACTGGCCTATGCCGCCTTCACCCTCGGTTGCGCCCTTCTGATCTTCGCGATCATCCCGACCCCCTATCAACGGGCTCCGGCTTTCCTGCTCAATCTGTTCGGTTATGTGGCGCTGCTCGATGGCGTTCTGCGTTTGAACGGGCGGGCTTTGCCGCTCCGCCTGCGCTGGGCCAGCCTGCCCTTCGCCGGCCTCTGCTTCGCGCTGTTCCCCTATTTGAGCTACGAGACCTGGAGCCTGCTCTGCTCGGCCGCGATCGCTCCCATCTGCGGGGCAGCGACCGTCACGCTGCTGCGCGGTTGCTCGTTCTCAGCGCTTCGCTCGCGCAAGCCCGCCGTTCTGGTGTTCGGCTTCCATGCCATCTTCTACGCCGCGCGGGTCACGCTCTTCCTTGCCAGCGGGCTGATGGGCGAAAGCCTGGCATCCTTTCCCGAATTCTTCACCGCGCTCGCCAAGATCACCATGTTCGAGGGCGTGCTTTTTGCCATCGCCGCTCCCATGCTGCTTTTGTCGCTGGTGCGCGAGGAGGGCGAGGCACGCATTCTCGAAGCATCGAACACCGACTATCTCACCGGCCTGCCCAACCGACGCGCGCTGTTCGATCGCTCCGTGCGCCGCATTCAGGAAGCGCGCTCGGATGGCGCGAGCGTCTCCGTCATGGTGTTCGATCTCGACCATTTCAAACTGATCAACGACACGCATGGCCATCAGACCGGGGACGACGTGCTGAAGCTTTTTGCCGGCATTCTGGACAGCGAGTTGCGCTCCAGCGATCTGGCGGCCCGGTTCGGCGGCGAGGAATTCGTGGTTCTTCTGACCGGACAGACGCGCGAGGAAACGCGCGAACTCGCCCAGCGCGTTGCGCGTGCCTTCGCCGTCGAAGCCGCGCGTTTCGATGGCTTGGCCATCAATGCGACGGTCAGCGTGGGGCTGGTGCATTGCGCCCATGCCGATCGTGGCTTCGAGACGCTTCTGGCCGAAGCGGACGCGGCGCTCTACCGCGCCAAGGCGCTCGGCCGAAACCGCGTCGAGCAGGCGCCGGGGCTGGCCGCCGTCGCCTGATCTTGAAGGGAGACCGGACCGCCCGTGGGGAGCGATCCGGTGCGTCAGGTTCAGGCCTTGGCGAGATCGCTGCTCGCCAGGCCTTCGCTTTCCACCAGAGCCTCAGCCTCCTGACGGGCACGCGGGGGCGCGAGCACGATGGTGGAGAGCGGCGGCAGGCTGAGCGACAGCGAGAAGGGCCGGCCGTTGCAATGGACCTCCTCGGCCTCGCGCCCGCCCATATTGCCGACATTCGAGCCGCCATAGATCTCAGCGTCGGTGTTCATGACCTCTTCCCAGAAGCCACCATGGGGCACGCCGACGCGGTAGCCATGGTGGACATTGGGCGTGAAGTTGCAGACCACCAGCGCCGGACGGCCTTCGCGGTCCTTGCGCAGAAAAGCCAGAACCGACTGCTCGACATTGGACGTGTCCACCCACTCGAAGCCATGCGGGTCGCAGTCGTTTTCATGCAGCGCCGGCAAGCCGCGATAAAGCGTGTTGAGGTCGCGCACGAGGCGCAGGACGCCCCGATGCTCGCCATGGTCGAGCAGGTGCCAGTCGAGCGACTGGTCGTGGTTCCACTCCGCCGACTGGCCGAACTCGCCGCCCATGAAGAGCAGCTTCTTGCCGGGATGGGTCCACATGAACCCGTAATAGGCGCGCAGATTGGCGAATTTCTGCCACCAGTCGCCCGGCATCTTCCCGAGAATGGAGCCCTTTCCATAGACCACTTCGTCATGGCTGAGCGGCAGGACGAAGTTCTCGGAATAGGCATAGACCATTCCGAAGGTCATATGGTGCATGTGGTATTTGCGGTTGATCGGGTCTTCCTGCATGAAATGCAGCGTGTCGTGCATCCAGCCCATGTTCCACTTGAAGTGGAAGCCGAGGCCGCCGGCATAGGTCGGGCGTGACACATTGGGGAAGGAGGTGGATTCCTCCGCATGGGTCGTGGCGTTCGGGAATTGCCCACCGACCTGCTCGTTCGTCTCCTTCAGGAAGGCCATGGCCTCCAGATTCTCGCGCCCGCCATAGATATTGGGCTCCCATTCGCCATGGCTGCGCGAATAGTCGAGATAGAGCATGGAGGCGACGGCATCGACGCGAAGCCCGTCGATATGAAAGCGGTCGAGCCAGTAGAGCCCGTTGGAGACGAGATAGTTCTTCACCTCCGTCCGACCGTAGTCGTAGATCAGCGTGTTCCAGTCCTTGTGAAAGCCACGGCGCGGATCGGCGTGTTCATAAAGCGCCGTGCCGTCGAAGCGGCCGAGCCCGTGAATGTCGGTCGGAAAATGGCCGGGCACCCAGTCGAGCAGAACGCCGATATCGGCCTGATGGAAGGCGTCCACCAACCGCGCGAAGCCGGCCGGGTCGCCATATCGGGCGGTCGGCGCATAGAGGCCGATCGGCTGATAGCCCCAGGAACCGTAGAACGGGTGCTCGGACACGGGCAGGAACTCGACATGGGTGAAGCCCATATCCTTGACATAGGCGACCAGCTCGCGCGCCAGCGCGTCGTAGTCGAGGAAGGAATTGTGGTCGCCGCGCTTCCACGAACCCAGATGCACCTCGTAGATCGAGACGGGCTTGTCGGCGGACTGCCAGTCGCTCCACTTGGAGCGGAAGGCGTCGTCCTTCCATTCGTGCTCCACCAGCCCATCCACGACGGAGGCGGTGGAGGGCGCGAGTTCCTGGCGGAAGCCGACCGGATCGGCCTTCAGCGGCAGAACCTCGCCATGCCCGCCGATCAACTCGTATTTATAGACCTCGCCGCGCCCGAGGCCGGGAACGAAGATTTCGAACACGCCCGCATCGACGCGCTTGCGCATGACATGGCGCCGCCCGTCCCAGGCGTTGAAATTGCCGACCACCGACACGCGGCGGGCATCGGGCGCCCAGACCGCGAAGGCCACGCCCTTCACCCCGTCCATCTCGGTCGGATGCGCGCCGAGCTTTTCATAAAGGCGATAATGCCGCCCCTCGCGCATTAGATAGGTGTCGAGATCGCCGAGGATCGGGCCGAAGCGGTAGGTGTCCTCTTCCTCCCACGAGCTGTCGCCATGCCAGAAGCGGAAGAGATGGTCGTCGAACGCCTGCGACACGAGGCCGGAGAACAGGCCGTCCACCTCGCCGCGCTCCAATTCGGCCAGAACCTGGCCTTGGCGGTCGATGACCGCGGCGCGCTCGGCCCCGGGGCGGAAGACCCGCACCACGGCGCTGCCATCGCCCGTGCGATGGGGGCCGAGAACGGCGAAGGGGTTTTCGTGACGGCCCTGCGCCAGCGCGCGCGCCTCGTCCCCATGCAGGCCGTAATCGATGCCGGAACCGGCGGAAAGAGACTCGCTCATCAAAGGACCTGTCGTTTCTGGAGAAGGGAGACGATCCCGCGCAGCGGAATCGAAAGCCAGGCGGGGCGCATCGCCGCCTCGTAGCGCAGTTCGTAGAAGGCTTTCTGCAGAAGGAAGAGATCGAGAAGCCTGGCGTTCCCCTCGTCGGAGAGATCGACGCCGCTGGCCTCTTCCCAGGCTGAAAGAAACGCCGCCGAGGTTTCGTCGCGCCAGCGCTCGGCCTCCCCCTTGGCGCGCTCGGCCAGCGCCGGATCGTCGCTGCGGATCGCATCCAGCGCGGCGAAGGCGGCATAATCGTAGGAGCGCAGCATCCCCGCGACATCGCGCAAGGGCGAGGTCTTGGCGCGGCGCTCGGGCAAGGTGCGGCCCGGCTCGCCCTCGAAATCGAGGATCACGATATCCTCGCCCCGCACCAGAAGCTGGCCGAGATGATAGTCGCCGTGAATGCGCGTGCGTCGCCCGGCGGGCTCCAGCTGCTTGAAGCTCTCGAACCAAGCGGCAATCTCGGCTTCGCGGGCGCTCAGGGCCGCGATGTCGGCGCTGACATCCGCGCCCCCTTGAACGCTGCGCAGAACTGAGATCGCGCCCGACCCCTCGTGTTTGGCCTCATCCACGATGCGCGCCAGCGAGACGCGGTCGAGCGGCTCGGGGTCGAAGGCGGATTGGCCGGTTTCCGTCCCGAGTGCCGCGTGCATCTCGCCCGTACGACGGCCGATCGTGCGGCCGGGGTCGAACGTTTGAGCGCCGGCCTTCGTCCCCTCCCCGGCCCGCAAGCGCTCGGCCAAGGCGCCGGTGACGCTGGCCCAGGCGTCTTCGGCCTCGGTGATACGCTCGAACAGGGCCGCGACGGCGGCGTGGCTGCCATCGGGCCGCGCCAGTTCCAGCGAGCCGAGCAGCGCGGGCGCGGCGGGAAAGCCGGTGTTCTCGGTCAGGAACTCCGTCACCTCCAGTTCAGGCTGTTCGCCATCGCGCAGGAGACGGTAGAATTTCAGGATCGCGACGCGGCCGATGCCGATCGACGTGTTGGACTGCTCGCCCGACAGAGGCTTGATCTCGGCGGCTTCGACGGCAGCGGCCGCTTCCAGACGGTCGGCCTTGGCGCTGGATGCCTTGGCGAGAAGCGCCGTGCCGCCTGCCTCGATCCGCCCGCCCTGCGCGATCAGACTGACGATGGCGCGGCAGAAGGCGGGGTCGCGCGTCGCGTCGATCAATTGCCGGTCGCCCGCGAGCGTGCCGATCAGCTTGGGCTCGATGCCCTCGCCGCGCGGGCGCAGCGCCAGCGGCAGGAAATAATGCTGCTCGCCTTCGCCGGTCTGGATCACGGCCTCGCCGGCCAAGGCTCCGTCCGCGCCCTCGACCGCGCCGGCCGGGACGAAGCGAGTGCCGCTCAATCGCTCGGACTTGGCGGCGAACCAGCGCTGATGGCCCAGAAAGCGCGCCAGCGCCGAGCTGAGCTCCGGGCCGGACGCGAGATCGGGCAGCGAGGCATCGGCGAAGGCCGGAAGAGCGTCGGGCGAAATGTCCCCGGCCTTGGGAGAGGCGGTGTCGGTCATGCGCATCCATCGTCGTCTGCGGTCGGCCGGGCCGGACCGTGGAAGAAACAAGACAGGAGAAGCGAAGCGGGCTCGAAGCCCGCCCTCTCTCCCGTCAGACGGATAGACGGAAAATGGCGTAGGGAAGTTCCGCCGGCTCGAACCACCAATGCTGAACCTTGCCGGACCAGACGAACTGGCGGTCGTTCACGAGGTCCTCGACCTTGACCGTGCCATTGTCGGGCAGGCCGAATTCCCAGAGCGGCACTTCGAAATGGCCGCCCTGCGGCTGATGCGGGTCGAGCGTCACCATGACGAGGATGAAAGAGGAGAGATCGGCCGTCCGCTTGCCGTAGTAAAGAACGTTGTCGTTCCAGAACTGGTAGAATTCCAGATTGCGGAAATCCCGCAGCGCCGGCTCGGACTGGCGCAGCCGGTTGAGAAGCGCGAGATCGTCCCGGATATGGCCCTCACGCTTCCAGTCGAAGGCGCGGATCTCGTATTTCTCCGAGTCCTTATATTCTTCCTTGCCGGTCACGAGAGGCTCGTATTCGCAAAGCTCGAAGCCGGAATAGACGCCGTAATTGCCCGCCAGCGTCGCGGCCAGCGCGGCGCGGATGCGAAAGCCCGGCCGCCCGCTCGTATGGAGGAAGAGCGGGTTGATATCGGGCGTGTTCACGAAGAAGTTCGGCCGCATGTATTCGGCGCATTCTTCCTTCGTCAGTTCGGTCAGATACTCGCGCAGCTCCCATTTCAGGTTGCGCCAGGTGAAATAGGAATAGCTCTGGTTATAGCCGACCTTGGCGAGGCGCTTCATGAGTTTGGGCCGGGTGAAGGCCTCCGCCAGGAAGATCACGCCGGGGTCCACCGCGCGCACCTCCGCGATCATCCATTCCCAGAAGGGGAAGGGCTTGGTGTGCGGATTGTCGACGCGGAAGATACGAACGCCCTTGTCCAGCCAGAACAGGACGATGTCGCGCAGTTCGACCCAGAGCGAAGGGATCGCGTCCGGCCCGTAGAAGTCGACATTGACGATGTCCTGATATTTCTTGGGCGGATTCTCCGCATATTTGATCGAGCCATCGGGCCGCCAGTCGAACCAGCCCTTGTGCTGCTTGATCCAGGGATGGTCGGGCGAGCATTGGATGGCGAAGTCGAGCGCGAGCTCCAGCCCATGATCGGCCGCGCGCGTCACGAGGCGCTGGAAATCGGCGAAGGAGCCGAGCTCCGGATGGATGTCGTTGTGGCCACCCTCATGCGAACCGATCGCATAGGGGCTGCCCGGCTCGCCTTCTTTGGCCGTGACGCTGTTGTTCTTGCCCTTGCGGTTGGACTTGCCGATCGGATGGATCGGCGGGAAATAGAGAACGTCGAAGCCCATCTCCCGGATATCGGGGAGGCGCGCGATCACGTCGTCGAACGTGCCGTGGCGCTTCGGATCGCCCGACTGCGAGCGCGGCATCAACTCGTACCAGGCCGAGAAGCCGGCGGCCTCGCGATCCACCCAGACGGGTACTTGGACGGGATAGCGCGAGAGATTGGCGCGCACGCCGCAGCGGCGCAGAAGCTCGATCGTCTCCGCGTCGGTGAAGACGGCATAAAGCGCCGCCTCGTCCTTCAGCTTGCGGAACTTCTCGACGCGGGCGCGCAGGGCCTTCAGCGCCTTGGCATCTTCACGCGAGCCACGGCCGGATTCGGCGGCCTGTTCGAGGATCGCCTCGCCCTCGCGCAGCTCCAGCGCGATATCGACGCCAGCGTCCCGCTTCTTCTTGGTGTCGCTCGCCCAGGTGCCGAACACGTCGCGCCAGGCGATGATGGAATAGCGATAGGGGCCGGGGGTCGCAAGGCGCACCGTCGCGCCCCATCGGTCGTTGCCGATGAAGACGAAGGGCGTTTCCAGCCCTTCCACTTCGCCGCCATGCGTCACCAGCGCGGCCGCGATGATCTCGTGCCCGTCTGAGAAGATGTCGGCCGTCACGGTCAGCGGCTCGTTTTCCATCCGCTTCACGGCGAAGCGGCCGCCATCGATCAGGGGCTCGACACCCTCGATCACGACGCGGCTGGCAGCCAAATCCTTCAAGAGCGCGATCGAAGCCTCGCGGCTGGCGATGGAGGATGCGGAGCGCTTCTTGGGCTTGGCCGCGACGGGTTCCGGGAGAGCCATGGACGAACCTTCTTTGCCGTTGCAGGGCGGGGAAGCCAGTGCGGGAGGATGGCCCCGCTTCCTGCCAAAGGAATAGGGGCCAAACCCGATTCATCCAGAGAGGCGGCGGGGTTTCTCTCCCGCTGCCGGACTTATTCCGCTGGGCTGGAAACGACCTGACGCTGTTCGCCCAGATGCGCGTTGCCGAGCGTGACGATATCGCCGGCCTTGAGGAACACGGGAGGCTTCATGCCCGCGCCGACGCCCGCCGGGGTGCCCGTGGTAATGACGTCGCCCGGCTCCAGCGCCAAAAACTCCGACGTGTAGGAGACGATGGTGGCGAAGTCGAAGATCATGTCGGCCGTGGTGCCGGTCTGCATCCGCTGGCCGTTCACGTCGAGCCAGAGTTCCAGCGCGGCCGGGTTCTCGATCTCGTCCCGCGTCACCAGCCAAGGGCCGAGCGGGCCGAAGCCGGGCGCGCTCTTGCCCTTCAGCCATTGGCCGCCGCGCTCCTTCTGCCAGGTGCGCTCGGACACATCGTTGCACAGGCAGAAGCCGGCGACGTAATCCAGCGCCTCGTCCTTGGAGACCTGATAGCAGCGCTCGCCGATGACGATGGCGACCTCGACCTCCCAGTCGACCTTGGTGGCGCCGTTCGGGATGGCGAAGCCGTCGCGCGGCCCGGCGATGCAGGAGACCGCCTTGTTGAACAGAAGCGGCTCGCTCGGTGTCTCGGAGCCGGTCTCGGCGGCGTGTTCGGCATAGTTGCGGCCGACGGCGATGAAGTTTCGGATGCCCGCGACGGGTGGGCCGAGGCGATGGCTCGGATCGGCCTTGGGCAGGCTCTTGGGGTCCAGCGCGCGCAGCTTCTCCAGCCCATGCCGGGAGAGAACCGCGCCGCCGATATCGTCGATCTCGCCCGACAGGTCACGAATGCGGTTTTCCTCGTCGATCAGCCCCGGCTTCTCGGCCCCCGGCTCTCCGAAACGCACCAGTCTCATGCCCGTCCTCCTGCCCCGCGCCGGTTTCTCCGGCCGGCTCGTTCTGATAGCGGCGCCCGCTCAAGGCAAAGCGCCGCAGGCGCTATCTAGCGCAATCGCGCCAGGGTTTAAGCAGCCAACCCGCCATGGGCCAGCGGCGGCGGCTCGGCTAGGCCCCGCGCGTGCAGCCGGCGGCCGGCCGCATAGGTCGCGACCACGGCACGCTCGTCTCCGAGCACGGTCAGCGCGAAGAGTTCTTCTTCCAGCGTCTCCACCCGCTCCATACGCTGGCGCAACGCGGCCGTGGCGCGCGCGTCGAGGATCGTCAAATCCGCCTCGAAGCCCGGCGCGACCTGCCCGATGCGGTCGCCGAAGCCGATCGCATCGGCATTGCCTGATGTCATCATGTAGAAGGCGGCATGGCCGGGCAGACGCTGGCCGCGCAGGGCCAGAACCTTGTAGCCCTCGCCGGCCGTCTGCAGCATGGAATAGGACGTGCCGCCGCCGATATCGGTGGCGAGACCCATGCGCAGGTTTGCAGCCAAAGCGCCGTCCCGATCGAAGAGACCGGAGCCCAGAAACAGGTTCGAGGTCGGGCAGAACACGGCCGTCGCCTGATGCTCGGCCAGCGCCCTGCGCTCGCGCTCCGACAGGTGGATGCAATGGCCGAACAGGGCGCGGCGGCGCACGAGGCCGTAGCGCTCGTAGACCGCCGTATAGTCCTCCGCCCAAGGGAAAAGCTCGCGCACGAAATCGATCTCGCCAAGATTCTCGGAGAGATGCGTCTGGATCGCAAGATCGGGATGGTCCTTCGCCAGAGCGCCGGCCACCTCCAGCTGCGCCTCGGTGGAGGTCGGCGCGAAGCGCGGTGTGATGGCGACTTCCAGCCGCCCCGCCCCGTGCCAGCGCTGGACGAGCGCCAACGTCTCGTCATGGGCGCGCTCGGGCGTGTCGGTGAGTTCGGGCGGCGCGTTGCGGTCCATCATGACCTTGCCGCCGATCATGCGCAGGCCCAGCCGCGCGCTCTCGGAAAAGAAGCTCTCCGCCGATTGCGGATGCGAGGTGCAGAACGCGACCGCCGTGGTCGTCCCGTTGCGCAGGAGTTCGCGCAGCAGGAACTGCGCCGCCGCGTCCGCCACCGCTGGGTCGCCATAGCGCGACTCCTCGGGGAACGTGTACTTGGCGAGCCATTCCATCAGTTCCGTGCCGTAGGAGGCGATAACCTGCGTCTGCGGCATGTGGAGATGCGGGTCGATGAAGCCGGCGGTCAGCAGAAACGGGCGATAGTCCGTCACGGGCTGGTCGGGGCCGAGCCCGTCGAGAAGCTCGCTCGCCTCGCCCACGGCCTGGATGAGGCCGTCGCGAATGACGACGAGCCCGTCTTCGATGAAGCGCGCCACCGGCGTCTCGCCCGGCTGAAGATGCTGCACGTCATAGGACAGAACGCGCGCGCGAAGGGCGAGCGTACCGCCCGCTGGAATCGTGATGTCGGTCATATCTGGGAGACTAAACTCTGTGAGTGCGCCGAGATAGGCTCAAGGCCGATAAAGGCCGCTGCTGGTTTCCAGCCAGCGGGCCAGCGCCAGACGCTCCGAAGGCTCCATACCGGTAATATTGCCCGGCGGCATGGCGTGAGAGCGCACGGCCTGACGCTCGATCAAGGAGGCGTTCAGGACGATGTCGCGGCCGTTTTCCAAGAGCACGCCCTTGGGTGCGTGGCCCATGCCCGGCCAGAGCGGCTTGCGCGCGTGGCACATGGAACAGCGCGACTGGACGATGCCCTCGGCCTCCTGAAACAGAGGCGAGCGGGCGAGCGCGAGTTGCGGATCGGCCTGGAAGTCGAGGCTGGCACTGGACGTGGACGAGGCCTCGCCCGTGGATGAGGCGCGCCAACCCGGCGCGCCCGATAGAGCCATGACGAGAACGAAGAGCACGCCCGCCACAGCCCAGCACCACCAGAGATGCTGCCCGGTCTTGTGCTTGGTGTTGAAGAAGTGGCGCACGACCGCGCCGATCAGGAGCACCAGCCCGGCGATAGCCCAGTTCCATTCCGTCGCGAAGGCGAGCGGATAATGGTTGGACAGCATCAGGAAGATGACCGGCAGGGTCAGGTAGTTGTTGTGGAGCGAGCGCTGCTTGGCCGCCGCTCCGAGGCGCGGGTCGGGCGAGCGCCCGGCCTTGAGGTCCGCCACCACGATCTTCTGGTTGGGGATGATGAGCATGGCGACATTGGCGGTCATGATCGTCGCGATCATGGCGCCCGTGTGCAGCATGGCCCCGCGCCCCGAAAAGAGCTGGCTGAACACGAAGCTCGCCGCCACGACATAGACGAAGACGATGCCGAGCAGCACCGAGTCGTTCTTGCCGAGCGGCGACTTGCAGATCCGGTCATAGACGACCCAGCCAAGCGCCAGCCCGGCGACGCCGATGAGCACTGCGGCCCAGGCCGGAAGATCGGCCTTGGCGGGATCGATCAGATAAAGATCGGCGCCGAGATAGTAAACGAGGAAGAGCAGCGCCGCGCCCGACAGCCAAGTCGCGTAGCTCTCCCATTTGAACCAGGTCAGGTCCTCCGGCATGTGCGGCGGGGCGACCATGTATTTCTGGATATGGTAGAAGCCGCCGCCATGGACCTGCCAAGCCTCGCCGCCGACGCCCACCATGGGCGCGCCATGCGGCTTTCGAAGGCCCAGATCGAGCGCGATGAAATAGAAGGACGATCCGATCCAGGCGATCGCGGTGACGACGTGCACCCAACGCACGCCAAATTGCAGCCATTCGGAAAGATAAGTCCACATGGGATGACCCCCGAGACGCCGCCCCCTTGTCGCGGAACGCCTCAAAATGAATCCGATGTGCCTTTGCGGGCCCCTCGCCGTTCAGGAGACGGTGGGAGGAGCCAGGCGTTTGGGAAAGGGCGCGTAACGCCCTTTCGGAACTCGTCGCTCGCTCGGCCGGCCTCCCGTTATAGGGCGCCGACCGGAGGGTCGTGATGGCGAGTCAGCCAGCGTGGAGTCGCGAGACCCGAAGCGGAGCGGACTTTGTGTCCGCGAGCATCGGAAGCGCAGCGAACCGCGCTGGATGACCGCCAGCGCGAGCCGTCTTAGTTACGCACGCCTTGGACGTACCAGTCCATCTTGAGCAAGTCCGCATCCGGGATGACCTGACCCGCCGGGATCTTGTCGGCGCCCGACTGGTCCTTGATCGGGCCGGTGAAGACCTCGTAGGTGCCGGCCTTGGTCTCGTCCACGATCTTCTGCGCGGCGGCCTTCACGTTGTCCGGCATCTTGGAGTTGAAGGGGGCCATCTCGACCTCGCCTTCCTTCATGCCGAGCCAGACGTCCTGCGTCTTCCAGGTGCCATCGGCCACCGCGTTGACGCGGCTGACATAATAGGGCCCCCAATTGTCGACGATCGCGGTCATGTGTGCGTTCGGGGCGAACTTGGTCATGTCCCAAGCCTGGCCGAAGGCGATGGCGCCGCGCTTCTCGGCTTCCTGCAAGGGGCCGGGCGAGTCGGTGTGCTGGGTGATGACATCCGCGCCCTGATCGAGCAGCGCGCCGGCGGCCTGCGCTTCCTTGGCCGGGTCGTACCAGGAGTTCACCCAGACGACCTGCGTCTCGAAATTCGGGTTCACCTTGCGCGCCGCCAGCGTGAAGGCGTTGATGCCCATCACGACTTCCGGGATCGGGAAGGAAGCGACATAGCCGGCCTTGCCGGTTTTCGACATCATGCCGGCGATGGTGCCGAGCACGGCGCGGCCCTGGTAGAATTTGGAATTGTAGGCCGCCATGTTCGGCGCGGTCTGATAGCCCGTCGCGTGCTCGAACTTCACCTTCGGGAACTGCTTGGCGACCTTCAGCGTCGGATTCATGAAGCCGAAGGAAGTCGAGAAGATGATGTCGTTGCCGTCCTGCGCGAGCTTGCGGATGACGCGCTCGGCGTCCGGCCCTTCGGCGACGTTCTCGACGAAGGTCGTCTGCACCTTATCACCCAGCTTCTCGGCCAGATATTTGCGACCCTGGTCATGGGCGAAGGAATAGCCGAAATCGCCGACCGGGCCGACATAGACGAAGGCGGCCTTCACCGGGCGATCCTTCACCTGCGCGAAGGCCGGAGCGCCGATCGCGAGCGTGGCGGCGAGAGCGGCGCCTCCCAGAAGAACCTGACGGCGGTTGAGAAGGATCATCGAGAACTCCTTGAGATGATCGGATATCAGGCCGAAGCCCGGAAGGGTTTGCCGAGGCAGGCCGGCGCCGCGCTGCGCGTGCGCGACCGCCCCGAGATAACAGCGAGGACGAGGATCGTCGCCAGATAAGGAAGGCTGGTCAGGAACTCGGGTGCCAGCAGCGACCAACCGGCCGCCTTGGCCTGAAGCTCCAGCGTGATGACCGCGCCGAAGAGATAGGCCCCGAGCAGAAGCCGCCCCGGCCGCCAGGAGGCGAAGACCACGAGCGCGATGGCGATCCAGCCGCGCCCGGCGGTCAGCCGCTCGGCCCACATGGGCGTCAGCACCAGCGAATAGTAAGCCCCCGCCAGCCCGGCCATGGCCCCGCCGAAGAGCACCGCGAGATAGCGCACCTTCAACACGGGATAGCCGATCGAATGGGCCGAGGAATCGCTTTCGCCGACCGCCCGCAGCACGAGGCCGGCTCTGCTGTGCTTGAGAAACCACCAGACGGCGAAGGTCAGCGCGAAGGAGGCGTAGACGATGGGCGAATAGCCGAACAGGACGCGCCAGATCGGATCGTCGCTCAAGCTTGCGGGAAAGACCGAGCCGAAGACCGGCGTGGTGATCCCGACGAAAGATGCGCCCGCCAGCGCCGAAACGCCCGTGCCGAAGATCGTCAGCGCCAGACCCGTCGCCACCTGATTGGCGGTGAGCGTCAGCGTCAGATAGGCGAAGATCAGCGAGGCGGCGGCGGCCGCCGCCATGCCGCCCAGCGCGCCGAGCGCCGGAACGCCTGTCGACACCGAGACGATGAAGCCGGTGACGGCCCCGATCAGCATCATGCCTTCGACGCCGAGATTGAGAACGCCCGACTTCTCCACCACGAGTTCGCCGAGCGCGGCGATCAGGATGGGCGTCGCCGAAGTCACGACCGCGACGATGATGGCGACGATCAGAGCCTCGTTCATGCCGGCACTCCGCTTCCGGTCTTGGTCTCAGCGGCGGGCACGGTGGCCGGGCCGCTCTTGGCCGGCAGGCCGACCGGCGCGCCGCTGCCGCCGCCCGACGCGGTCAGGCGGTAGCGCACGAGAATGTCCACCGCCAGCAGGAAGAAGAGCATCATGGCCTGGAACACGCCGATGGCGGCGGCCGGCAGGCCGATGGCCGTCTGCGCGCTTTCGCCCCCGACATAGGTCAGCGCCAGAACGAGCGCGGCCAGCACGATGCCGAGCGGATGGAGGCGACCGAGAAAGGCGACGATGATGGCGGTGAAGCCGTAGCCGACCGGAAAGGCCGGGACCATCTGACCGAACGGGCCGGCGGCCTCGAAGATACCCGCGAGACCGGCCAGCGCGCCGCCGAGCGCCATGGTCATCCAGACGACGCGCGTTTCGCGGAAGCCGCCATAGCGGGCGGCCTGCGGGCTGAGACCTACGACGCGCACCTGAAAGCCCGCGACCGTGCGCGACACCGCGAACCAGAGCGCGAGCGCCAGCGCGAGCGCCACCGGAATGCCGAGATGGATCAGCGTGCCCGGCACGACGAAGGGCAGCGTCTGGTCGGGCGAGAACATGGCCGTCTGCGGGAAGTTGAACCCCATCGGGTCCTTCCAGGGACCGCGCATCAGATAATAGAGAATCTGGATGGCGACATAGTTCAGCATCAGGCTGGACAGGATTTCCGAGACGCCCAGCGCCGTGCGCAGGAAGGCGGGAATAGCGGCCCAGACCATGCCGCCGATGATGCCCGCGACGACCATGAGCGGCAGAATCCACGGCCCGGTCATGTCGAGCGTCATGAGCGCGACGCCCGTGCCGGCAAGGCCGCCCATGACGTATTGCCCCTCCGCGCCGATGTTCCAGACATTGGCGCGGAAGCCGACCGACAATCCGACGGCGATCATGGCGAGCGGCGCGGCCTTCACCAGAAGGTCTTGCCAGCGATAGGGATCGAAGAGCGGCGTGACGAAAATCTCGCGCACCGCGCCGAGCCCGTCATAGCCCAGCAGGGTGAAGACGATCGCGCCGACGAGCAGCGTCAGCACGACAGCCAGAACCGGCGTCGCAATCAGCATGGCGCGGCTCGGCTCGCGCCGGGGAACGAAGCGAAGAGCCATCAGGCCGCCACCTCCGCATGAGTCTCGCCATGGATGCCGCCCATGAGAAGGCCGACGCGCTCGATCGAAATGCCCTTCACGTCCATGGCCGGCGACAGACGCCCTTCGTTGATGACGGCGAGCCGGTCGCAGAGTTCCAGAAGCTCGTCCAGATCCTGGCTGACGACGACGATGGCCGTGCCCTTGGCGGCCAGATCCAGCATGGCCTGCCGGATGAAGCCGGCCGCGCCGGCATCGACGCCCCAGGTCGGCTGCGAGACGACGAGAACCGTCGGCTCCTGCCCGATCTCGCGACCCATGATGAATTTCTGCAAATTGCCGCCGGACAGCGAGCGCGCGGCGGCGCGCGGCCCCGTCGCCTTGACGCCGAAACCCTTGATGACGCTTTCGGCAAAGCTCTTCGCCGCGCCCATGCGCAACAAACCGCCCGAGGCCAGCCCCTTGCGCGCGCGGGCCGAGAGAATGGCGTTTTCATAAAGCGTCATATCCGGCACGGCGGCGTGGCCGTTGCGCTCTTCCGGCACGGTGGCGAGCCCGGCGCGGCGGCGCGCGGAGACGCCGAGGCGTGCCAAATCCTGCCCGTCGATGCGCACGTTGCCCGAAACGCCCGCCGTGCGCTCGCCGGAGAGCACTTCCAGAAGCTCGTTCTGCCCGTTGCCGGCGACGCCCGCGATGCCCAGAATCTCGCCCGAGCGCACGGAGAAGGAAATGGCCTTGAGGCTCGTGCCGAAGGGCGGCAGGCCGGGCGCCGAGAGGCCGGAGACGGAAAAACGCTCCCGGCCGAGGCTGGAAGCCGGCTTTTCCGACAGAGCCTTGAGCGAGCCGCCGATCATCAGTTCGGCCATGGAGCGCGCGGTTTCCTGCCGCGGATCGCAAGTGCCCACCACCCGACCGCCGCGCAGAATCGTCGCCGTCGAGCAGAGGGTGCGGATCTCGTCCAGCTTGTGCGAGATATAGAGGATCGAGCAGCCTTCGCCCTGCAACTGCCTGAGAACGCCGAACAGCGCGTCCACCTCCTGCGGCGTCAGAACGGATGTCGGCTCGTCCATGATCAGAAGCTTCGGCTTGCCCAGAAGCGCGCGCACGATCTCGATGCGCTGGCGCTCGCCGACCGAAAGCGTGTGGACTTCGCGATGCGGGTCGAGCCCCAACCCGTAGGCGCTCATGACCTCGCGCACGCGCGCCTCCAGCTCGCGCCGGGGCGGCGGATCGTCCATGCCGAGCGCGATATTCTCCAGCACCGTCATCGCCTCGAACAGGCAGAAATGCTGGAACACCATGCCGATGCCGAGCCGGCGCGCCTCGCGGGGCGACTGGATACGCACGGCCTGTCCGTCGAAGAGCATCGTGCCCTCGTCGGCCTGCTGCACGCCGTAGATGATCTTCACCAGCGTGGACTTGCCGGCCCCGTTTTCCCCGAGCAGGGCATGGATGGCGCCGGGCGCGACGGAAAAGGAAATGTCATCGTTGGCCACGACGCCTGGAAAACGCTTCGAAATCGACTGAAGCTCAAGACGAGGCGCCATGGGCAAAGGTCCGCTACGGTTCAACCGAGATGTTATTGCACTCGTTTTGCACAAGCGCAAAGCCTGAGCAGTGGTTTTCCTCACAGGAGGATGCGAGGGCGGTCAAGATTTCGGCAGCTGCCAAAGCGGCGATCACGGCCGGGCGTTTGTCGCGCACCCGACCACCGCCGATCGGCAGGACGAGCCGCCCCACCAGAGCCCCCTCCCCCGCCTCGTCCAGGCGGCGGCGGAAGGTTTCCCGCTTGGTCCGCGAGCCGATCATTCCGACATAGGCGGCGTCCGTGCGCCGCAGCGCTTCGGCCGCGATCAGGAAGTCCAGCGCATGATCGTGCGTCAGGACGACGAAAGCCGAGCCTGCGGGCGCGCCCGGCACCTCGGCCTCGGGCACGGCGCGCAAGCGGCGCTCGACGCCGTCTGGCAGCGTCGCCAGCCGGTCGGCGCGTGTGTCGATCACCACGACCTGAAGCGGCAGCGGCAGAAGCGCGCGCGCCAGCGCCTGCCCTGTATGGCCGGCCCCGAACACATAGACAGGAGGATAGGCCTCGCGCTCGCGCGCTTCCAAGGCTTCCATGTCCGACAGAAGCGCGGCGTCGAGACGACGAAACCCGAGAGTCACATGGCCGCCGCAGCATTGGCCGATGGCGGGGCCGAGCGGGATCGCGAGGCGGCTTTCACTCTCGCCGGAGGCCAGCAGCCGCCGGGCCTCCACAATGCCTTCCATCTCCAGCGCGCCGCCGCCGACCGTGCCTTCGCAAGCCTCTGCCGTCACCAGCATGAAAGCGCCGACCTCGCGCGGGGTGGAGCCGCGCGCCTCCTCGACCCGCACGAAAACCGCAGGCCGCCCCTCGGCCAT
Organism: Aureimonas sp. D3; assembly: GCF_001463805.1. Taxonomy (NCBI): domain Bacteria; kingdom Pseudomonadati; phylum Pseudomonadota; class Alphaproteobacteria; order Hyphomicrobiales; family Aurantimonadaceae; genus Aureimonas; species Aureimonas sp. D3. Next base: position 50,527 of record NZ_BBWM01000014.1, read on the forward strand.
GGCCGTGCGAAGGGCGGGCAGCGCGCTCATGCGGCGCGTACCGCGCGCACGGCCGCGAGAATGCGCTCGGGCGTCGCCGGGGCGTCGAGCGCGGGGAAGCGCCGCCCTTCGCCAGCCGCGATCACCGCATCCATCAGCGCCGAAAAGACCGAGAGCGCCAGCATGAAGGGCGGCTCGCCCACCGCCTTGGAGCGGAAGATCGTGGCGGCCGGGTTGCGCCCTTTGTCCCAGAGCTTCACGCGCAGATCGTCCGGCCGGTCGTTGGCGGTCGGGATCTTGTAGGTGGAGGGCGCGTGGGTGCGCAGCCGTCCGGCCTTGTCCCAGACGAGTTCCTCCGTCGTCAGCCAGCCCATGCCCTGAATGAAGCCGCCTTCGATCTGGCCGAGATCGAGCGCCGGGTTCAAGGACTGGCCGACATCGTGGAGGATATCGGCACGCAACAAGCGGTTCTCGCCCGTCAGCGTGTCGATCACGACCTCCGCGCAGGCCGCGCCATAGGCGTAGTAATAGAACGGCTTGCCGCTCGCCGTTTCGCGGTCGTAGCGGATGCCGGGTGTGGCGTAGAAGCCGGTAGAGGAGAGCGAAACGCGGCCGAGATAGGCTTCGCCGACGAGATCGGAGAAGCGCTTTTCCACCGCGCCGATCCGCACCCGGTTCGGCAGGAACTCGATGGCATCAGGCGCGACGCGGTAGCGCTCGGCGGCAAAGGCGATCAGACGCTCCTTGATCGTGCGCGCGGCGGCCTGCGCGGCCATGCCGTTGAGGTCCGAGCCGGAGGACGCGGCCGTCGCCGAGGTGTTGGGCACCTTGGCCGTCGTGGTCGCGGTGATCTTCACCCGTTCCACGTCGATCTGGAACTCCTCGGCCACCACCTGCGCGACCTTGGTGAAGAGCCCCTGCCCCATCTCCGTGCCGCCATGGTTCAAGTGAACCGAGCCGTCCTTGTAGACATGCACCAGCGCGCCGGCCTGGTTGAGATGCGAGGTCGTGAAGGAAATGCCGAACTTCACCGGCGTCAGCGCCAGACCCTTCTTGAGGATCGGGCTTTTGGCATTGAACGCCCGCACGGCCTCGCGCCGGGCGCGGTAGTCGGAAGAGACTTCGAGTTCCTCCACCATCTCCGCGATGACGCTATCCTCCACCTTCTGATGATAAGGCGTCAGGCCCGGCTCGCCTGTGCCCATCGCGGCGTAGAAATTGCGCTTTCGCACATCCAGCGGATCGAGGCCGAGGTCGAAGCCGATCCGGTCGATCGCCCGCTCGATCGCGACCATACCCTGCGGCCCGCCGAAGCCGCGAAAGGCGGTGTTGGAGACGGTGTGCGTCTTCAGGCGGCGCGAATGGATATGGGCGGCCTTCAGGTCATAGGCATTGTCGGCATGGAACATGGCCCGGTCGGCGATCGCGCCCGACAGGTCCTTGGAATAGCCGCAGCGAATGAACTGCTGGAACTCAGCGCCCACCAGCCGCCCCTCGCCGTCATGGCCGACGCGATAGTCCGTCCGGCACTCGTGCCGCTTGCCGGTCATCTCCATGTCGTCGTCGCGGTCGAGCCGGCATTTGGCCGGGCGGCCGGTCTTCAGCGCGACCAGCGCCGCGACGGAGGCAAACAGCGCGGGCTGCGATTCCTTGCCGCCGAAGCCGCCGCCCATGCGCCGGACCTCGATCGTCACCGCATGGTCGGCGCGGCCGATGGCTTTCGCCACATTGTGCTGCACTTCGGACGGATGCTGTGTGGAGGAGCGCACGACGACGTCGCCATCCTCCTGCGGCCAGGCATAGGCGATCTGGCCTTCGAGATAGAAATGATCCTGCCCGCCCGTCTCGACCCGGCCTTCCACGATATGCGGGGCGCCGGCCAGCGCCGAGGCCGCGTCGCCTAAACGCATCTCGTGTGGGGTTAGAAGGTCCTCGCCGGCCGCATCGGCGAAGGCGACGCCCTCGTCCATCGTCACGGCGGCGGGCAGGTCTTCGTAATCCACCACGGCCAGCTTTGCAGCGGCGCGGGCCTGTTTCAGGCTGGGTGCGGCGACCGCAAAAAGCGGCTGGCCGACGAATTGCACGATGCCGTCTGCGAAGATCGGATCGTCCCCGAAGACGGGCGAATAATCGTTGATGCCCGGCACATCCTCGGCCGAGAGCACGCAGACGACGCCCTCGCCCGCGCGCACGGGGGCAAGATCCATCGCGCGGATGCGCGCATGGGCCTTGGGGCTCATGGCAAGATAGACCTGCAACGTGCCGGGAAGCTCCGGATCGTCGTCCAGGTAGTGCGCCTCGCCCGAGACGTGCTTGGCTCCACTGTCATGGCGGATCGGCTGGCCGACGCCGCCCTTCAGCCGGGTCTGCGGCAGAGCAGGCGCTTCGTCCAGCGCCTCGATGCCGACCGTGCCGGCCTCGCCCCGGTCCTGAACGCGGGTCTCGTCCATCAGGCCACCTCTTCGATCCGCGAGGGAACGCCGGCGAGTTGCAGCCGAAAGCGCTCCAGGCATCCGGCGGCGGCTTGCAGGCGATAGTCCGCGCTGGCGCGCAGATCGTCCAGCGGCTGGAAATCCTCTCGCAAAGCCTCGGCCGCCCGCGCCACGCTGTCCGCATCGAAGGGCCGGCCGATCAGCGCCGCTTCCGCCGCCGCCGCGCGCTTGGGTGTGCCCGCCATGCCGCCGAAGGCAAGGCGCGCGCTCATCACCACGCCACCGTCCAGCGTCAGCTTGAAGGCCGCGAGCACGGCCGAAATGTCCGAGTCCAGGCGTTTGGAAATCTTGTAGGCCGCAAAGCGCTCGTTCGCTTCCAGAAGCGGCACCTCCACGGCGGCGACGAATTCGCCCGGTGCGCGGTCCTGCTTGCCGTACTGGATGAAGAAATCCTCCAGCGGCAGGTTTCGCATCGTCTCGCCCCGGCGCAGGAAGAGATTGGCGCCGAGCGCAATCAGCATGGGCGGCAGGTCGCCGATCGGCGAGCCATTGGCGATATTGCCGCCGACCGTGCCCGTGTTGCGAATCTGATAGCCGGCGAAGCGGCGCATGACCTCGTCGAGATCGGGGTGGATGTCGGCAAGCCGCGCCCGCGCTTCGCGATGTGTGACCGCAGCGCCGAAAAAGAGCGAATGCGGCCCCTCCTCGATATGGCGGAGATCCTCCACGCGCGAAACGTCGATCATGACGGGAAAATCGCGATGCTGCTTCGTGACCCAGAGGCCGACATCCGTCGCGCCGGCCACCAGCGTCGCCTCCGGGTGCGCGGCATAGGTGTCGGCGAGATCGTCCACATTGCCGGGGGAGAGCCAGAGCCGCCCGTCCGCCTCGTAGCGGAAGACGCCCTCGCCGCGCGCCGCGCGCAGAGCTTCGGCCGTCGCGGCATCCTCGGCGGACGTGTCCGGCAAGGGCCGGCGCGCGAGGTCGAGCCCGGCCTCCACGATCGGCCCATAGCCGGTGCAGCGGCAGAGATTGCCCGAGATGACGTCCTTGACCGACTGCCGGTCGCTGAGCGCGCCCGTGCGCCAGCCGGAATAAAGCTGCATCACGAAGCCGGGCGTGCAGAAGCCGCATTGGCTAGCATGGCGCTCGACCATCGCCTCCTGAATCGGATGCAGCCCGTCCCGGCCGAGATGCTCGACCGTGACGACCGAGCGCCCATGCAGCGCCGGCAGAAACAGGATGCAGGCGTTGACGGCGCGGCGCTGGAGACCCCCTTCGCCGTCAGGCTCTTCGAGAAGCACGGTGCAGGCGCCGCAATCCCCTTCCGCGCAGCCTTCCTTGGTGCCGGTCAGCCGCTCGCGCGCGCCGCGCAGATATTCGAGAACCGTGGTGGTCGGCGGTAGACCTTCCACCATGCGCTCTTCGCCGTTCAGCAGAAAGCGGATCGCCTCGCCCATCTGGTTCAGCTCCCGCGATAGGTGGAATAGCCGAAGGGCGAGATCAGCAGAGGCACATGATAGTGCTTGGCCTCCGCCACGCCGAAGCGGATCACCACGTCGTCCAGGAACTTCGGCTCCGTCAGCTGAAGCCCGGAGCGGTCGAAATACGGGCCGCAGAAGAAGGTCAGCTCATAGACGCCGAAGCGGCAGGTCTCGCCCTCCAGCAGCGGCTTGTCGCAGCGCCCGTCCGCATTGGTGCGGGTTTCCACCACCAGCTCGCGCCGATCGCCTTCCACCCGGTGGAGAACGAGCTCGAGCCCGCTCGCGGGCACACCGCGCGCCGTATCGAGGACATGCGTCGTCAGCCGGCCGGCCGGCGCGTCATTGGCTGCCATGAATCGAGGAACCTTTGGTTTTGACCATCCGGTCAGGTAGTCTGCACCGGTTCGCCCATGCTCGTCCAGCCTTCGAACGCCTCCAATGTGAGAAGCCGGAAAACACCGGCGAAAAACGGCGGCATGGAAATTGCCGTGCGATCGTCGTATCGCAGAAGCGACCTCACGTTCCCGGAGACCAAGCGCCATGACGACTTCCTATCCCCGCGACATGCTTGGATATGGCCGCCGGGCGCCCGATCCGCGCTGGCCCAACCCCGGCGGCGCGGGCTCGGCCAAGATCTGCGTGCAGTTCGTGGTGAACTACGAGGAAGGCGGCGAGAACGCGATCATTCATGGCGACAAGGCCTCCGAAGCCTTTCTGTCGGAGATCGTCGGCGCGGCTCCCTGGCCGGGCCTGCGCCACATGAACATGGAATCGATCTACGAATATGGCGCGAGGGCGGGCTTCTGGCGGCTCTGGCGCATGTTCACCGAGCGCAGCCTTCCCGTCACAGTCTATGGCGTCGCGAGCGCCCTGGAGCGCAGCCCCGAGCAGGTGGCCGCCATGCAGGAAGCCGGCTGGGAGATCGCCTCGCACGGGTTGAAATGGATCGACTACCGCGACCACACGATCGAGGCCGAGCGCGCCGATATGGACGAGGCGCTTGAGCTTCATGAGGCGGTGACGGGCGAAAAGCCCCTCGGCTGGTACACCGGCCGCTCCTCGCAGCACACGCTGGAACTCGCCGCCGAGCGCGACTTCCTCTACGCCTCCGACGCCTATGCCGACGATCTGCCCTATTGGCAGGAAACGCGCACCAAGCCGCTTCTCATCCTGCCCTATACGCTCGATTCCAACGACATGCGCTTTGCCACGCCCCAGGGCTTCAACACGGGCGAGCAGTTCTACACCTATCTGAAGGACGCCTTCGACTGCCTCTACGAGGAAGGCGAGAAGGGTCAGGCCAAGATGCTGAACATCGGCCTGCATTGCCGGCTCGTCGGCCGCCCGGGACGGGCGCAGGCGCTGGCCCGCTTCCTCGATTATATCGGCTCGAAGCCCGATGTCTGGGTCGCCACGCGCGCCGACATCGCCAAGCACTGGCGCGAGCATTTCCCCTACAAGCCCTCCATCCAGCCGAGCCGGCTGGAGCGCGACATCTTTCTGCGCATGTTCGGCGGCGTGTTCGAGCATTCGCCCTATCTGGCCGAGCGCGTGCTGGAGCGCGGCATCGGTCAGGCGCATGACACGGCGCAGGGACTCTCGGCCGCCTTCGCGGTCGCCTTCCGGCGCGCCAGCGAGGTCGAGCGGCTCGCCGTTCTGCGCGCCCATCCCGATCTCGCCGGTCGCCTCGCGCTCGCCGGCGGCCTCACCGCCGAATCCTCGGCCGAGCAGGCCTCCGCCGGGCTCGACCAATTGACGCCGGACGAACTGACCCGCTTCACCGAGCTGAACGCGCGCTATGTCGGGCGCTTCGGCTTCCCCTTTATCATCGCCGTCCGGGGCCTCGACAAACACGCGATCCTTCGGGCCTTCGAGGCGCGGGTGGAGAACGATCCGGCCACGGAATTGGCCACCGCCTGCCGCGAGGTCGAGAAGATCGCCCGCCTGCGCATCACCGCGATCCTCGGAGAATAAATCCTTGAAGCGCCTGACGCCCCGCCCGCTCGACGCCGACAGCTTCCGCCCCTTCGGCGAGGTGATCGAGCCCGACAACGCGACCGAAATCCGCCTCATCAACAATGGCACGACGACGCGCTTCCACGACATTGCGCCGGTGGACGTGGCGTCGGGCGGCGGCCATGCGCTCATCTCGATCTTCCGGGGCAAGCCCTTCGCGCTGCCGCTGGAGATCGCCATGCTGGAGCGCCACCCGCTCGGCAGCCAGGCCTTCATGCCCCTCGACGCCCGCCCCTATCTCGTGGTCGTAGCGCCCGACGAGGGCGGCCAGCCGGGCGAGCCGGTGGCGTTTCTCGCCAGCGGCAAGCAGGGCGTCTCCTATGCCAAGGGCACCTGGCACCACCCCCTGATCTCGCTGGAGGACATGTCCGACTTCCTCGTCGTGGACCGGGGCGGCACGGGCAGCAATCTCGTGGAATTCTTCCTGCCCGAGCCCGTGCGCATCGAGGCGGCGTAGATCACGGGCTCTCGAACCCGACGGGACTGACCGGAACAGGCGACAGGTTTCGATCAGACCTGAGGCCGGATGCGATGGCCATCGCGCCTTTCCAACATCCGGCATTTTGCACCCGCCTTGAGTGTTATGGCTCCCGATCCATATCATCAGGATCGCGGATCATCAGGTCCAACCTGCACCCAAAAGCCGACAATACCTCATCTTTTCAATCTCTTGCGTTGAGGCCTTCTTCACAGCCGCATGCGAACGTAACCACAATCATGGCGCGTTCGATTCGGTGTTGGCATGGCTACGACAAGTCCCCGTCGGTTGCTTTATGGACTGACGGCTCTCTCGCATTTGGTCGTCTTTCCGCTCGCATGGCTCGCGGATCTCGCGATCGATTTCGGGGAACTGGCCAAGCTTTATGGGATCAGCCTTCCGTTTGCCTGCGGTGTCGTCCTCTACGCGATCCGTCAGCGGATGGAGATGCTGCGCGTCGCTCTGGATTGCGTGATGTGCGGTCTTCTTCTGACGGTGCCGGTCGGCATCTCGACCTATATCGCGATGGGCGCCGACCATCTCCTCGCGGACGAGGCGCTGGCCCGCATGGACGCGACCCTCGGCTTCGACTGGAACGGCTTCATCCGTTTCGTCGATGCTCGCTGGCTTCTGGCGGAGGCTCTTTTACAAGCCTACCAAAGCTTCGCCTTGCAATTGGTTCTCGTGCCGGTTCTGCTAGCCGTTTTCTCGCAACCGGCACGGGCTTATGCGATGGTGACCAGCTATGGCGTTTTGTGCTTCGCCTCCAGCCTGATCTCCGTCTGGTATCCGGCCCTGGGAACTTACACGTCTTACGGCAGCACAGCGGAATCCCTCACGCACATCAATGCACATTTCGGGTTCGCCTTCCTGAAGCAGTTTCACGCGGTTCGTAACGACCCAGCCTTCGTCTTCTCAATGGCGCGGATGATGGGCATCCTGACGTTTCCATCGGTGCATGCCGCCGTAGCGATGCTTTGCGCATGGGCCATGTGGCCCATCCGTCCGCTGCGCTATCCCTTCCTTCTGCTCAACATTCTCATGACGGTTTCGGCCGTTTCACATGCCGGCCATTACCTCGCCGACATTATCGCCGGCATTGGCATCGCAGCGGCAACGATTGCCATCGTCAACAAGCTTTGCCTTCAGCACCAACGCAGCGAGTTTGGCGGCACACGCATCGCGGTCGTTTGAATGCGGCCGAGCGCGTCGAGGTAAGGGGCCGAACAATTAAAGCTCTTATCGTCATCTCTGCTGTCTTTCCGCCTTGAAGGCCCCTCGCGGCGCGACATTTGGCTCGCATCGTCGCCGCGAAGGAACCGCCATGCCCGGCCGCACGCCTCCCCCCTTCATTCTGGCCATGGCCATCATCCTCGCCCTTTGCGGCGCGGCGCTGCTTGCGGGCGGCGTCTGGCTGCTGACGCATGGCGGGTCGGCCTATTATGTCGTCGCCTCCGTTCTGTTCCTCGTCACCGCGCTTCTTCTCTACCGGCGCAAGCCGGAGGCCCTTGCGGTCTATGCCGCGCTCGTCGTCGGCACGCTGATCTGGGCGCTCTATGAGGTCGGCTTCGATTGGTGGCCGCTGGCGGCGCGCGGCGACGTCGTGTTCATTCTGGGTGGGCTCCTGCTCCTGCCCGTCGTGACACGTGAACTCGGCCGACGCTCGGTGGCGGACGCGCTGGATGGCCGCCATCCCACCGCACCCTCGGCCCTCAGCGGCACAGGCGCGATGCTGTCGGGTTCGCTCGTCGTGGCCGTCGCGGTCGCGGCCACCTCCTGGTTCGTCGATCTGCACCGGACGGAAGGCGAATTGCCGGGCGTGCGCACGCGCGTCGCGGGCGATGCGCAGGGCATTCCGGCCGGCGAATGGCAGGCCTATGGGCGCACCCAAGGCGGGCAGCGCTGGTCGCCGCTCGCCGATATCACGCCCGCCAATGTCTCCGATCTGGAAGAAGCCTGGCAATTCCACACGGGCGACAAGCCGCAGCCCGGCGATCCGAAGGAAACCACGTTCGAGGTGACGCCGCTCAAGATCGGCGAGCGGCTCTATCTTTGCACGCCGCACCAGAGCGTCATCGCGCTGAACGCGACGACCGGCGAAGAGGTCTGGCGCTACGATCCGCGCATTCAGGGCGAACTCGCGCTCCAGCACCTGACCTGCCGGGGCCTCGCCTATCAGCCGCCGGGCGCGGCGCCCGCTGCCGCCGCGCAGCCTGCTCCCACACAAGCCACGGCCGAGAACCCGAACGCGCCGGCTGGCACAGCCTCCGAGCTGTCCGCCCAAGGCGGCCTCACCGCGCCGCAAGAGCGCAGGCAGTCCGGCGCGCCGACAGAGGGCGCGCCCGCGCGTCAGGAGGGCGGCGCGGCCGACCCAGGCCTGCCGGTGGCCACCGCCAGCGCCGAGACGGCAGTCTGCGACGCCAAGCTCTTCATGCCGACGGCAGACGCGCGCCTGATCGCGCTCGATCCGGAAACCGGCCATGTCTGCTCGAATTTCGGCGGCGGCGACGGTCAGATCGATCTCTGGACCAGCATGCCCAACGTCAATCCGGGCTCCTACTACTCCACCTCGCCGCCCATCGTGATGGACAATCTCGTGGTGGTCGGCGGCACGGTGCTGGACAACGTCTCGACCGCCGAAGCTTCGGGCGTCATCCGCGCCTTCGACATTTCGACCGGCCAGCTCGTCTGGAACTGGGATTCGGGCAATCCGAACGAGACGACGCCCCTGCCGGAAGGGCAGACCTATACGCCGAACTCGCCCAATTCCTGGTCGATCATGAGTGCCGATCCGCAGCTCGGCCTCGTCTATGTGCCGCTCGGCAACCAGCCGCCGGACCAGTGGGGCGCCAATCGCTCGCAAAACGTGGAGCGCTATTCCTCCGCCGTGGTTGCGCTCGACATCCGCACCGGTCAGGCCCGCTGGCACTTCCAGACCGTGCATCACGATCTCTGGGATTATGACGTGCCGGCGCAGGCGAGCCTGATCGATCTGCCGATCAATGGCGAGACAGTCCCCGCGCTGGTCCAACCCACCAAGCAGGGCGAACTCTTCGTGCTTGACCGGCGCACGGGCCAGCCGGTTCTGCCCGTGACCGAGAAGCGCGCACCGGGCGGCGCGGTCGCGCCCGACCATACGGCACCGACGCAGCCGGTCTCGCAGGCGAGCTTCGATCCGAAGGCGCTGCGCGAGAAGGACATGTGGGGCGCGACCATGTTCGATCAGCTCCTGTGCCGCATCGCCTTCCATTCCTATCGCTATGACGGCCGCTTCACCCCGCCCTCGCTTCAGGGATCGATCATCTATCCGGGCAATTTCGGCGTCTTCAACTGGGGCTCGGTGGCGGTCGATCCGCAGCGCGCCGTCCTGTTCGGCACGCCCGCGCATCTGGCCTTCCTGTCCACGCTCGTTCCGCGACCCAAGGACGAAACGCTGGTGGTGAACCAGCAAAAGCCCGAAGGCGCGCTGCCGGCGCTGAACGAGAATTTCGGCGCGCCCTATGCGATCAATCTGCGCCCCTTCACCTCCGTGCTCGGCCTGCCCTGTCAGGCTCCGCCCTGGGGCAATGTCGCAGGCGTCGATCTGACCACGGGCGAGACGGTCTGGATGCACAAGAACGGCACGGTGCGCGATGCCGCCCCCTTCCCGATGATCCCCTTCGAGATGGGCGTGCCCAATCTCGGCGGGCCGATCATGACGGCGGGCGGCGTCGCTTTCCTGTCGGGTACGCTGGACTATTACGTGCGCGGCTATGATGTGACGACGGGTCAGGAACTCTGGCGCTCGCGCCTGCCGGCCGGCGGCCAGTCGACGCCCATGACCCATCGCGGCGCGGACGGGCGGCAGTATCTGCTCGTGGTGGCCGGCGGCCACGGCTCGCTCGGCACCAAGCGGGGCGATTCGGTGATCGCCTACGCGCTGCCGAAACAGTAGGTCGCTCGACGGGCATGAAAAAGGCGGCGCGCGATGGTCTCGCGCGCCGCCTTTTGTTTTTCAGAGATCACACGAGCCGTCTCTTGAGGTCTCAAGCCGCCAAGTGCGCGCGGACCTCGTGCAGATCGGCCGCTACCATCCGGCAGAGGGCGCGGATTTCGTCGGTCGCGGGCAGCAGGTCGGGGATCATCACTGTGCGCATCCCGGCCGCCGCCGCCGCGCGAACGCCATTCTGGGAATCCTCCAGCGCCAGACACGCGGCGGGATCGACACCCAGGACTTCCGCCGCGCGCAGGAACGGGTCGGGCGCGGGCTTGCCCTTGGCATAGTCGCCGCTCGCGATCACCGCATCGAAGCGCGATGCCAGACCATGCAGCGCTAGATTGAAGGCAACGTCCTCATGCGGGGACGACGTGCAGATGGCGCGTGGGATCTTCAGCGCGTCGAGATGGTCGAGCAGTTCCACGACGCCGGCCTTCAGCGCCAGACCCGCCTTCAAGGCCACGTAATGCCGCCGCCAGACCGCGCCGAAGGCTTCGATGTCCTGCGCCTCGCCGAAGACGTCTTGGAGATAGACCCGGTTGATCGTCCAGGGGCGGCCGACCATGACGAGGAAGTCGTCATGCGTGGCAACATGGCCGACCTCGGACGACGCCGCCAAAAAAGCGTCGCGGCTCAATACTTCGCTGTCGAACAGAAGCCCGTCCATGTCGAAGATGACGGCGGCCGGCCGCGTGGAGGCGTTCGGGGTCGCTTCGTTCGGGGTCAAAGGCGCGTTCCTTCCGGCTCTGGAAGGGCTTCCCTTTTCAGGGTGCGCGCGCTTTTGCAAGAGAGGGACGGCGCTCTCGCAAGCGCCGCCGCTGCCCGATCAGCCGCGCTTGCGCACGAACTCCGTGCGCAGGACGAGGCCCTTGATGCTCTCGTGGCGGCAGTCGATCTCTTCCGGGTTGTCGGTCAGGCGGATCGAGCGGATCACCGTGCCCTGTTTCAGGGTCTGTCCCGCGCCCTTTACCTTCAGATCCTTGATCAGCGACACGCTGTCGCCATCGGCCAGGACATTGCCGGCGGCGTCCCGCACCTGCGTCCGGGCGCTGGCCGTGGTCGCCATTTCGGAGGCCGGACGCCATTCGCCCGTCGCCTCGTCATAGATGTAATCGTCGTCGCTCATCGCGCGCCTCGCTTGTGGTTGGCAGGCCGCCGCAAGCCGATAGGCTCGCATCTGACGAGACCATCCGATTGCGGCGGATGATCCAGCGATTAGACGACCTGCGACATTCTGTCCAATACCGCGTCAGGCGAAGCGGCGCGCCGCCGCGCCGTGCTCGGCGCGCAGCCTCGCGATGTCGATCCCGACCGGCTGTCCGTCGAGAACGCGCCAGCGCCCCGCCACCATGACCCGGTCCGCCCGCGCCGCGCCGCACAGAACCAGCGCCGCGATCGGATCATGCGCGCCGGAAAAGCGCAGCTCGTCCAGCGTGAAGAGCGCGAGATCGGCCTGGAGCCCCGGCGCGATGCGGCCGATATCGGCGCGCCCGAGGCAGGCCGCCGAGCCCGATGTGGCATAGCGCAAGGCATCGCGCGCCGTGACCGCGGAGGCCGAGCCGGTGCGCAGCCGGCCGAGCATGAGGGCGTGGCGCACGCCTTCCATCAGGTTGGAGCCATCGTTGGAGGCCGAGCCGTCGACGCCGAGCCCGACCGGACTGCCCGCCGCTTCCAGTTCGGAGACGGGACAGAAGCCCGAGGCGAGCACGGCGTTGGAGGTCGGGCAATGGCAGACGCCGACCTTGTGCGCGCCGAGCCGCCGGCATTCCTCCGAGGTGAAATGGATGCCATGCGCCAGCCAGGTGCGCGGCCCCATCCAGCCGACTTCTTCCAGATAATCCACCGGGCGGCACTGGAAGCGGGCTTCGCAGAAGCGGTTCTCGTCTTCGGTTTCGCCGAGATGCGTGTGAAGCCGGCAGTCGAAGCGCTCGGCCAGCGCGGCGCTTTGCTGCATCAGGCTCTTGGTGACGGAAAAGGGCGAGCAGGGCGCGAGCGCGATCTGCACCATGGCCCCGTCCGAGCGATCATGCAGCCCATTCAACAGGCGCTCGGAATCGGCGAGGATGTCGTCCTCGTCCTGCACCACGCTATCGGGCGGCAGACCGCCATCCTTCTGGCTCAAGTTCATCGAGCCGCGCGTCAGCGTCACGCGGATACCCAAGGCGCGGGCCTCTTCGGCCTCGATATCGATCGCCCGCTCCAGCCCTTTCGGGAAGAGGTAATGGTGGTCGGCCGCCGTGGTGCAGCCCGACAGCAAAAGCTCGGTCAGTGCGAGGCGGACGGACTGGCGAAAGCTGTCTTCATCGAGCCGTGCCCAGATCGGGTAGAGCGCCTGGAGCCAGGGAAAAAGCTCCTTGTCGATCGCGCTCGGATGGGCGCGCGTCAGCGTCTGGTAGAAATGATGATGCGTGTTGACGAGGCCGGGCAGGACGACGTGGCGCGAACAGTCGAACACCTCGTCCACCGGGGCGGCGGGCGCGCCGCCCGAGGGCACGAGTTCGGCGATGCGCCCGTCTTCCACCACGATGCCGCCGGCGGCGGCCGGCTCCAGAACGGCGAGCGGGTCTTTCAGGAAAAGCCGGCTCATGCGGCCTCACGCAGTGGCTGGAGGCCGCCGGTGCGGGCGAGGAAGTCCAGAATGGCGGCAAGGCCCTCGCGGCGGGAGAGGTCGGCAAAGACGAAAGGCAGCGCGCCGCGCCCCTTGGCGGCGTCCGCCTTCATACGCTCCAGATCGGCCCCGACATGAGGGGCGAGATCGGTCTTGTTGACGACGAGAAGGTCGGAGCGCGTGATCGCCGGCCCGCCCTTGCGCGGGATATCGTCGCCTTGGCAGACGGAAATCACGTAGATCGAGAGATCGACCAGATCGGGCGAGAAGGTCGCGGCAAGATTGTCGCCGCCCGATTCCACGAGGATGAGATCGAGGTCCGGATGGCGCGCGTTCAGCGTCGCGATGGCGCGGAGGTTGAGCGAGGCGTCCTCGCGGATCGCCGTGTGCGGGCAGCCGCCCGTCTCGACGCCCAGGATGCGATCGGCCGACAGCGCCTGCCGACGCACCAGCGCCTCGGCATCCTCGGTCGTGTAGATGTCGTTCGTGACGACGGCAATCGACCATTGGTCGCGCGCGGCGAGGCAAATCTTTTCGCAGAGCGTCGTCTTGCCGGAGCCGACCGGGCCGCCGATGCCGACGCGAAGCGGGCCGTTGCGGCGGCGAGGGGCGAGGCTCGGGGTCGGGGTTGGATCGCTCATGTCAGGAACAGTCTCGGTTGCAGGGTTTCGTGGCGCAGCGCCGCGATGTCGGAGAGGATCGCGGCCGAGCCGAGATCATCCAGGGTCGAAATAGCCGCCTTCTGCGTGGCCAGCTCGAACACGGGTTCCAGCCGCCGCATGACGCGCACGCCCTCGCGCTGGCCGAGCGGCACGAGGCGGACGGCGACGCTGACAAGATTGGCGGCGAAGGCATGGGCGAAGGCCAGAAGCGCCGGGCGCAGCAAGACGCCCTCGCGCGCGGCGAGCGCGCCGAGCACCACGGGATAGGCGGCCGCCTCCCCTTCGGGCTCCGCCCCCCAGGGCGCGGCGGCTTCCGCGAAGGCGCGGCCGAGGTCGAGCGTTTCGCGGCGGCGCTCGGCCGAGCCGGCGGAGGCGCGGGCGAGTTCGGTTAAATCGGTCCAGTCGGTGCCTGCGCCCGGCCCGCGCAAGCGGTGCGCTCCAGCCAGAAATACGAGATCGTTCCAGCCGCTGCCATGGAGCAGCAGCGTCTCGACCCAAGTGAAGAGCGCGTCGCCATCCCGCACCTGTCCGTGCGCGATGGCGGCTTCCAGCCCATGCGAATAGGCGAAGGCCCCGATCGGGAAGGCCGGCGAAGTCCAGGTGAGGAGGCGCGCCAGCGCGGCGAGCCCCTCCGAGCCCTCGCCCGACCCACCTCGCCCGTCACCCTCAGCCATGGGAGTGGGTATGGTCATGGCCGTGTGTATGCCCGTGCGAATGGGGCGTTGCGCCCGGCGTCGCATAGGCGCCGCCGACCGGATCGAAGGCCGCTTCGACCTCATGGATATGCGCGCCGAGTTCCAGGAGCATGTCGCGGATCACATGATCGCGGCGCACCAGAATGCGCTTGGCCTCGATCTGGCAGGGCAGATGCCGGTTCCCGAGCTGCCAGGCGAGCGTCAGGAGATGCACGGCGTCGCGCCCCTCGATCGCATAAAGCTCCTCGGGCTTGGCCCGCACCACGACATAACGCCCGTCCGACAGGGTGATGGCGTCCCCCTCGCGCAGGAGGCGAGCTTCGGCGAGGTCGAGCAGGAAGGCGATGCCGTGGTCGCTGACCATCGCCATGCGGCGGCGATGACGCTGCGCCTCGTCCAGCGTGATGGTGTCGGCGGCCTCCCCGATAAAGGCGCCGCGTTCGATGATGCTATTGGCCTCGATCACGCAGATGAACTCGCTACTTTTGAAGGCGAAAGGTCAATCGACCCCAGGGAAAAAGTCCGGATCGAGAATGTCGTCGATCCCGAACGGACAGGAAAGCGGAAAGGTCTCCAAAGCCATGTTCGTCTCTGCGACCGCGCTCAAACGGGCCAGAGCATATTCCTCCTCCAGCACTTCGGCCGGATAGGATCGCAGACTCGGACTTTGGCGCAGACGGCGCGCGATCCGCATCCGCTGTTCGGCGATGGTCGCCCGCCAGCTATTGGAGCGCTTCGAGGGCTGAAACTGCCATTTCAGAAGATGAGCCAGGAGAACGCACAGCCGGTTCTCGATCTCGCTTTGCTGTGACGAGCCCAAATCCTCGATTTCCTCGGCGAGTCTTGTTGTGTCGAGACCGGAGGCATCCGCGCTCCGCTCTCGCAGGAGCTGAGCTTGCTGGCGCGTCCAAAGAAAGAAATCGCGATCGTAGAGCGTCGGCCGGCCAGCACGCGACCGGCTCGTTCCGCCTGTCTGAAACACCGGCCCCATGTCCTGCTTCTCCTTCGGCTGCGCCATGGCAGGCCCCCCAAGAGTTAGAACAGGAAGTAGCGCTGCGCCATGGGCAGCACCTTGGCGGGTTCGCAGGTCAGAAGCTCGCCATCGGCGCGCACCTCGTAGGTCTCGGGATCGACCTCGATATGGGGCGTCAGATCGTTGAGGATCATGGAGGCCTTGGTCAGCCCGCCGCGCGTGTTCTCGACGGGCAGGAAGGTCTTCTCGCAGCCGAGCTTGTCGCGCAGCCCGTCCGCCATGGCGGCGGCGGACACGAAGGTGACGCCGGACGCGCCGACCGCCTTGCCATAGGCGCCGAACATCGGGCGATAATGCACGGGCTGCGGCGTCGGGATGGAGGCGTTGGGATCGCCCATGGGGGCTGCGACGATCGTGCCGCCGAGCAGCACCATGGCGGGCTTCACGCCGAAGAAGGCCGTATCCCAGAGCACGAGATCGGCGCGCTTGCCGACTTCCACCGAGCCGATCTCTCGGCCCATGCCCTGCGCCAGAGCCGGGTTGATCGTGACCTTCGCGATATAGCGGCGCACGCGCAGGTTATCGTTGTCGCCGGTCTCGCCGGAGAGGCGGCCGCGCTGCTTCTTCATCTTGTCGGCGGTCTGGAAGGTGCGAATGATCACCTCGCCGACACGGCCCATGGCCTGACTGTCCGACGAGATGATCGAGAAGGCACCGATATCGTGGAGAATGTCCTCGGCCGCGATGGTCTCCTTGCGGATGCGCGACTCCGCGAAGGCGATGTCCTCGGGGATGGACGGGTCGAGATGGTGGCACACCATGAGCATGTCCAGATGCTCTTCCAGCGTGTTGATCGTGTAAGGCCGGGTCGGATTGGTGGAGCCCGGCAGGACGTTCGGCAGGCCGCAGACCTTGATGATGTCGGGCGCATGGCCACCGCCCGCCCCTTCCGTGTGGAAGGCGTGGATCGTGCGGCCCCGGAAGGCGCCGACCGTGTCTTCCACGAAGCCCGATTCGTTGAGCGTGTCGGTGTGGATCATCACCTGCACGTCGTGCTCGTCGGCCACCGTCAGGCAGCAGTCGATCGCGGCCGGGGTCGTGCCCCAGTCCTCGTGCAGCTTCAGCGCTGCCGCGCCGGCCTTGATCATCTCGACCAGCGCACCCGGCTGCGAGGCATTGCCCTTGCCGGCCAGCGCGAAGTTCATGGGGAAAGCGTCGAGCGACTGGATCATGCGCGCCAGATGCCAGGGGCCGGGCGTGCAGGTGGTGGCGAGCGTGCCGTGCGCCGGCCCCGTGCCGCCGCCGACCATGCAGGTGACGCCCGAGAACAGGGCGTCCTCGATCTGCTGCGGGCAGATGAAATGGATATGGCTGTCGATGGCTCCGGCGGTCAGGATCTTGCCCTCGCCCGCGATCGCCTCCGTACCGGGGCCGACGACGATCGTGACACCCGGCTGCGTGTCCGGATTGCCGGCCTTGCCGATGGCGTGGATGCGCCCGCCCCGAAGGCCCACATCGGCCTTATAGATGCCGGAGTGATCGACGATCAGCGCATTGGTGATGACGGTATCGACCGCGCCTTCGGCTCGGCTCGCTTGGCTTTGGCCCATGCCGTCGCGGATCACCTTGCCGCCGCCGAATTTTACCTCTTCGCCGTAGGTGGTGAGATCGCGCTCCACCTCGATGAAAAGGTCCGTATCGGCCAGCCGCACCTTGTCGCCGACGGTCGGCCCGTACATCGCGGCATAGGTGGAGCGACTGATGGATGCGGGCATGGGTCGGGACTCCTGAGGCGTCTTTCGCGTTGCGGCAGATTAAGCGGATCGCGGCGGATTGTCTGCCACCGGCTGCGGGAAACTTGAGCTTTTCGCCAATTTGCGCGTTCTGGAAGCATGACACGTTTTCCGCGCCCCGCACCGCTTCCGGTTCTCGCCCTGTGTGCCTCGCTTCTGAGCGCTTCAGGCGCTTTCGCGCAGCCCTTCGACCCCGGCCCGCCGGGCACGCCGGTCGGCTCCTCTATGTCGGGCGCGCGAATCGGCGGCGCGCCGAAAACCCGCGCGCCGCTCGCCATCCCGAACGCCCGCGTCTTCGGGGATACGGTAGAGGAACGCGCCTATGGGCGCGACTACGACAATTCCTATCTGACACCGCGCATTCCACAGCCGGACGCGGACGGCAGTTCGACACGCCTTCGCGCCGGCGAAGGGCGCCCCGCTCTGGATTCCAGCCGCGCCGGCGATTTCGCGCGCTCGGACGGCTCGGTGATCAACAAGAGCGGGGTGACACGGCCCATCTCGCCGCCGCGCCGGGCGCGCATCGTGCCCAACGGCAAGGCTCCCCGATAGGTCACGAAGGAGCGGAAGCGTTTACCAGACTTGACATTTCTCGAGAGTGCGAGGGCTGCCGCGCTGGAGCGGGAACGCGAAAGCGGCTTTGCTGTTGTTCGACAAAGGATCGGATTGTCCGATTCGCTTTTTTTCGCGCCGGGCTTTGCCCGACCTTTCGAACGAGGCCACGCGATGCGTTCTTTTTCCTGGTCCCTGATCGCCCTTACGGCCGGTCTGTCCTTCGCCCTTCCCGCCCATGCCCAGAGCATCGGAGGCGGCGGCATCGGCGGAAGCTCCGGAGCGAGTGCAGGCGGCGGCAGCTCGACGCCCAGCCTCGGCGGGGCCACCAACTCGCTTGGCTCGTCGGGCGGCGTCGGCTCCAGCAGCACCTCCACCCAGCAGCGCGCGACCGCCGGCTCGGCCACGATCAACTCCGTCAACGCGGACGCCGCCGCGCGTTCGGGCAATCTCGGCGCGGCCTCCACGATCGGCAATTCGACCGGCTCGGCCCTGGGCGGCGGCACGTTCCAGAGCACGGCCGGAACTGGTCCCGCCGCGCTCTACAACATCCCGATCCCCAAGGTGAACGTCGATCTGCCCTCGATCCGCAGCGCGCTGCGCCAAGGCCCGAACGCGACGCCGGATCGCTACGGCAACTGATCGAAGAACGGGGGCTGGCCACCCGACCGGTCAGCCCCCGCCGTGGGCAGCGCCCTCTTCATCTTTCGCCAACCCTCTATCCATGCGCGCATCGAATCCACTCGAACGGGTATACGTTCGATTGTATGATCCCCTTAAAGCGCATCTCGCCTCCGACCGGACGTTGAGCCACGCTCCATGTCGAAACGGGTTCGAGAAAGCGGGACGTAGCAGGGGGATCATGACGAAGGATGCAGCCCCTCCCCTTGCGCCAGCGCCCCGTCTCAGCCCCGACGACATTCTGGCGATTTTCAACTGCGCCCCGACATCCCTTTGGGTTCAGGATCTCAGCCTTCTGAAGGCGCGGCTCGATCAATGGCGCGCGGGCGGCATTCGCGATCTGCGTGCCCATCTGGCCGGCGACGCGACGCGAGTGGAGGAACTCGTTCCCCTCGTTCGGATCGTGAGCGTCAACGCCGAAACGCTTCGCCTTTATGATGCCGCCGACGAGGCGGACCTCTTCGCCCATATCCGCGTCATCTTCGGCCCGGATCAGATCGCCTCCTTCGTCGAGGTGATCTGCCAGCTGTGGGACGGGGCCTTGCGCGCGAGCTTGGTCACCAGGAATTACACGGTGAAGGGCCTGCCCTTCGACGTCAGCTATAACGGGCGTCTTCTTCCCGGCCATGAAACCGGCTGGGGCCGGTATCTGATCTCGGTCGAGGACGTGTCCGACCGCGAGCAGGCGCGGCGGCAACTGGAGTTCGCCCGCACGCACGATCCGCTGAGCGGTCTCTTCAACCGAACCTTTCTGACCGATGAAATGGAGCGGCTGGAAACATGTGCTGAGCCGGTCGCGATCGCGGTGATCGATCTGAACGGCCTCAAGGACGCGAACGACCATTTCGGCCACAAGGCCGGCGACGATCTCATCCGCAAGATGGGGCGCGTTCTCTCCACCAGCCTGCCCGCCTGCTGCCGGTCGGCGCGCATGGGTGGGGACGAGTTCGTGGTTCTGGTGCAGGGTGCGGAGAAAGGGCAATGGGGCCAGCTTCTGGACGCCCTCACACGCGGCGTCGAAGCGGAGAATGCGAGCGGCGGCGTTGCCCCCTTGAACTTCTCCATCGGCGCGGCTTGGCGGATGCCGGGCGAGACCATGGAAAGTTTGCTAGCCCGTGCGGACCGGCGCATGTACCGCTCCAAACGCGCCTTTTACGACGAGGTCGCCGCCTGACATCTCTGTCCCGGCCGCGCTTGGCGAAGATAGGGCATCATGAAAAAGGCGCCTCGCGGCGCCTTTCCTGTTTCTGGAGCTGAGGTCGTCCGCTTCAGAGCGCGCCTTGCACCCGGCCGTTGAAGCCAAAGACGCGGCGCTCGCCCGAAAGCGGCACGAGGCGCACGTCGCGCGACTGGCCGGGCTCGAAGCGCACGGCCGTTCCGGCCGCGATGTCGAGCCGGTAGCCGCGCGCGGCTTCCCGGTCGAAGCGCAGAGCGCCGTTGGTCTCGGCGAAATGATAGTGCGAGCCGACCTGGATAGGCCGGTCGCCCGTATTGGCGACGTGAAGCTCGATCGCCTCGCGCCCTGCATTCAGAACGATGTCGCCATCCGCTACGATGATTTCGCCGGGGATCATATCAGCCCACCATGAGAACGAGGCCACCGAGGGCCGTGGCGCCGCCCAGAAGACGCGGCAGGAGACCCGCGCCACCCAGCGCGCGGCCGAGAAGAAGACCCGCGCCATGCAAGACGGCGGTGGAGAGCGCAAAGCCGATCGCGAAGCTCGCAGCACCCGCGCCGCCCAATTCGCCGCCATGGGCGTAGCCATGGAACAGCGCGAAGAGGCCGACCACAACGGCCGACAGCGCCACGGGCAGGCGCACCGCGAGCGCGACCAGGAGCCCCAGCGCCACGACGGAAGCGAGAATGGCGGGTTCGACCATGGGCAGCGAGACGCCCGAGAGCGCGAGCGCGAAGCCCACGAGCATGGTGCCGACAAAGGCCGATGGTACCAGCCATCGAGCGCGGCCGCCGATCAGCGCGGCCCAGAGACCCACCGCCACCATGGCGAGGATGTGATCGGCCCCGAACAAGGGATGGCTGACGCCTGCCATGAACGAGCCGTGCGCGGCCGGGTCCAGATGGGCGAAGGCGGGGGCCGTGGCGGTGCCGAGCGCGGCGGCGGTCAGCAGGATCAGTCTCAACATGTCTTGTCCCTCATTTGGTCGACAGGCGCCCGGTTTCGGTCGCGCCGCACCGCCCTTCGCATGGACGCTCCATCCCCGCAAGAACGCGATGCTCCAGTCTGGAGAGCAGCATGAAAGCGCGCCGCGCCAATGTCAAAGGCAGACGATGCCCCTGCCTCGAAAACGGACAATTGACCATCCGGGCAAGTGTTTCAAATGCGAGGGAGCGCCGTCACCGAAGAGAAATCCTCCCGCGCTAGGATCAGCGCAAAGGGAGCGGAGGACTGAGAACCGCGCCCGAGACAGGACCTCGAAACCCGATGAAGCGGATCGCAGCCCTTTCCATGATCGTGACGGTTTTGACCGCTGGGCTCGGCTTCGCCTCGCCGGCCGGCGTATCGGAGCCCTTCCGCGTGCGCACCGTGACGATGAACGGCATCAGCGGTCCGGCCTATTATTCCCGCGCCGCCGGCACGTTCCGCTTCCTGCCCCAAGCGTCGGGCAGCCAGATGGCGGCTTTGAGAGCGCCCTTACCATGAACGCGTCAGGCACAACGGCGCGTCGCCCGATCTGACCCTATCCAGCCAGCGAACGCTGCGCCTTCGAACCGCTTAGCGGATCGGCTCGTGCACCGTTACCAGCTTGGTGCCGTCGGGAAAGGTCGCCTCGACCTGCACGTCATGGATCATCTCGGCAATGCCCTCCATGACCTGATCGCGAGTGATGACATGGGCGCCCGCTTCCATGAGATCGGCCACCGAGCGCCCGTCGCGCGCGCCCTCCACCACGAAATCCGTGATCAGCGCGATGGCCTCGGGATGATTGAGCTTCACGCCTCGCTCCAGACGCTTGCGCGCCACGATGGCGGCCATGGCGATCAGAAGCTTGTCCTTCTCGCGAGGGGTGAGGTTCATCGACGCGATCTCCTATCCATGGTCCCGAGCACTCTGTTCCAGCCGAATCGGAGGCAAGTGGTTCGTCAGAGCGACCATACGCGGGGAAGGCCGACCTGCGAAAGCAGCGCCAGCGCCGGCACGAGCCGCTTTCGCAGCGCATAATAGCTGGGCGCGACGAGCCGGGCCATGCCGAACCCGTCGATATGACTGGCGCCGCCTTCCGGCCCCAGCACCTCGCGCAAGGCGGACAGCACGCCCTCCCCGCGCTCGTCCTGCCAGAACACGGTCGCGAAGGCCCGGGCCGCGCCGAGCGAAGCGTTTCGGCCGGTGAGTTCGGCGATGTCGCTACCCAGCTTGAGATCGTCGGCCAGGATGAGTTGCCCCTCGCGGCGCACACGCCATCGATCCCGCAAAGCGCCCGTCGTCACGCTCTCGCCCATGGCCTCACGCCCCAGAACGACGCTTTCGCACAAAAGGAGCCGGCTGCTGGAAGCGGCATCCACATCGAGACTGCGGCTGAGCCGGCCGCCGTCGAACAGAATCGTTTCCTGCGGGAGATAGCTCAGCGCCGCATTCGGCGCGACGGTCAGGCGCGTCGTAAGACGGGCGTCGGCCCCGGTGGAGCGATAGATGCGCTCGCAGGCCTGTGTCGTCACGCGCAGCGCACCGCTTGGCTCCACTTCGAAGCTCTGCCGCAGCGCGTCGCCGCCCGTCAGGCCACCGGCCGTATTGATCAGCACCGCCTCGGCCTCAGCCACGCGGGGAAAGCGCAGCTTGAGCGCACCGGCCTGATGCAGATGCCGCAACCGCGTTTCGCCGCGCGGGCCAGCGGGGCCGAACGTGGCGCGCGCCTCGCCTTGGGCGCGCTGGGCGCGCATAGGCGGCACGTCGCCGGCTTCGCGAGAGAGATCGACCAGCATGGAAAAGGAAGACGAGATTTACTGCGCGGCTTCCGCGAACGCGCCGTGCGGCTGTTCGGAGGAGACTTCGCGACCGGGCAGAACGCCCTCGGCAAAGCGGCGGCCAGACATGGCAAGGTCGGACGGGCCAGCGACATAGACCCGAGTCGAGCCGTGAAGAAGCGCGACGAAGCAGGCATCCACCACGCCGGCCGCCGAAATCGCCTGGAGGCTGGAGCCGGCGGGAACGTCGATCTGCTTGATGAGACAGAGCGGCGAGCCGGGAACCTGCGCGGCCAGCCAGGCGGCCACGCTGTCCGACGTGACGCTCCAGGTGTCGTCGGCGTTGCGACCCGACAGGATCATGTCGGAGGGCATCCAGACCGGCACGAGGCCACGGGCCTGCGCGGATTCGATGGCTTCCAGCGTGCGGGCCGGCACCAGCTTTTCGCCAAGCGCCACGAGCGCATGACCGAACTGTTCCATGGCCAGCAGCGTCATGCGGTAGGCCGCTTCCGCATCGTAGCCGATGCGGGTCTGAAACTGGCGCACGGTGTTGGCGAAGGGTCCGCCGCCCGGCACGATGACCAGCGGGCGTCCGGTCTTTTCGATGGACTGGACCCACTTGCGCAGATCGGGCGTGGCAATCGAACTTCCGCCGAACTTCACGATCAGCATGGGCTTCGTCATCGCCTCTCTCCCTCGATTTTCTGAGCGTGGCTCAAAAGAGCCTCATTCATGCGCAGCTTGAACACGTTTTAGCAGTCTTGCAAAGTTTCGTGATTCCCTGTCACATAAAATGCAAATAGCTGCATCCCGTCCAACGCATAGCGGGCGCGATGGCTCCGCCTAGGCGAGCGAGCGCGGCCGCCGATTCGGGCAAGGCCAGATCTTGAGCAGCCCGGCTGCGGAAGGTTAGATCGTGCGTTCGTCGCGATAGCGACGGATCGCGACGCCGACGGCTTCCGGGCCGAGATCGAGCTTTTCCACCTGGATCTCGACCGACAACAATCGGGCATCCCGCAACAGATCGGCGGCCAGGTCTTCGGCCAGTGCTTCCACCAGATCGGTATGTCCCTGGTCGGCCAGGCGGCGGATCGCGTCCGTCACGATGTCGTAGGAATAGACTTCGCTGACCTCGCGCGGGACGCGGCTCGGGCGGCGGATTTCCGCCTCGACCGTGAAGCGGAGCCGCTGCGTGCGGTCGCGCTCGAAGCGATAGGCCCCGACGCGGAAGGGCAGCGTGAAACCGCGCACGAAGATGCGATCCGTCTCCGCCGCGCTGCGCTCCGGTGTAGCACCGCGCTCCGGCGCCAAGGTGGCGGGCGGGGCGTCCAGCATACGCCGGCCGAGCGCCAGCGTTTCGGCATCGGCCTCCTCGAACACCAGCGCTTCCGGCCCGAGCACCAGAAGGCGCGGAATGTCGGGAAGCTCCAGACGACCGCCGAACCAGCATTCCATGCCCGCCTCGCGGCACGCGCGCTGGAATTCGGCCAGCGTTTCCAGCGAGAAGGCGCGCAGAAGCGCCCGGTCCGGATCGAGCAGAATCACCGAATAGCCACCACGCATCACGGCAACGAACTCGTCCGGCGCTTCCAGCCGGGCGACGCGCAAAGGGTCGGCCGGGAGCGTGACGTCGCCGGCCATGGCGAAGTACAGCTCGGGCTGGCCCTCCACCCGCCGCTCGATGATCTGGCCGGGCACCCTGTCCCGCCGCGCCGGCGCCAGCACATAATCCGCGCCCGCTTCGAGCGCGCGGCGCGCTTCTTCGGGCGAGCGGACGGCGATGGCGAGGCGGCAAGGCTTGGAAAGCGTCATGTCACGGTGTTCCGGCGCTGGAAGCGCTCGTCCTCGTAGCGTTTCGAAGCGAGCAGTTCGGCGATGGTTATCGCTGCGTTAAGCGCGTCGGCGAAGCTGTTGTAAAGAGGCGCGAAGCCAAAGCGCAGAATGTCGGGCGCGCGGAAGTCTCCGACGACGCCCTCGTCGATCAGCGCCTGACACAGGGCATAGGCCGCCGGATGCGTGAAGGACACCTGACTGCCGCGCCGCGCGGGCTCGCGCGGGGTAACGAGTTGCAGCCCGTGCCCGGCACAGAGCGCCTCCACGGCCGCGATGAAGAAGCGTGTCAGCGCCACGGACTTCTCGCGCAACGCGGCCATATCCACGCCGTCGAACGCATCCAGTGCGGCGTCCAGCGCGGAAAGCGCCAGCACCGAGGGCGTGCCGGTCAGGAAGCGTGTGACGCCCGACGCCGGCTGGTAGCCCGCCTCGAAAGCGAAGGGCGCGGCATGGCCGAACCAGCCCGACAGCGGCTGGCGGGCGGCTGCCTGATGACGCGGCGCGACATAGAGAAAGGCCGGCGCGCCGGGGCCACCGTTCAGATATTTGTAGCCGCAGCCGATCGCGAAATCCGCCCCGTCGCCTGCGAGATCCACCGGCAGAGCCCCGGCCGAATGCGCGAGATCCCACAGCGCCAGCGCGCCGCGCTCATGCGCCAGACGCGATAGGGCGGCCATGTCGTGCAGCGCGCCGGTGCGATAGTTCGCCTGCGTCAGCATGAGGACGGCGGTCTCGTCCGTGACAAGGGCCGGAATCTCGTCGGCATGATCGGCGAGACGCAGCTCGTGCCCTTGGTTCAGAAGACTGGCGAGCCCCTCGGCCATATAAAGATCGGTCGGGAAGTTGGAGCGCTCCGACACGATGACGCGACGGCCCGGACGCAGCGCCAGGGCGCTCGCCAGAACCTTGAAGAGATTGACCGAGGTCGAGTCGCAGGCAACAAGCGCCCCCTCCTCCGCCCCGACGAGGCGGGCGATGCGCGCGCCGACGCGCGCGGGCAGGTCGACCCAGCCGGCCTGGTTCCAGGAGGCGATCAGCCCCGTTCCCCATTCGCGGTCGACGACATCGCGCAACCGGGCTCGCGCGCCATAGGTCAGGCAGCCGAGCGAGTTGCCGTCGAGATAGGTCATGCCTTCCGGCAGATGGAACAGGGCGCGCAAGGGGCGCAGCCTGTCGGCGTGGTCGGCGGCCTCGGCGCGCTCGGTCCAGAGATCGGAGAGAGCGGGAATCACATCAGCCACGGCCGAACGCCTTGAACGCGACGGTGGTGAACGTATCCACCACGCCATCCACCGTCTGCAGCTTCTCGGTCACGAAGTGCCCGATGTCGCGCCCGGCTTCCAGATAGAATTTGGCGAGAAGATCGTATTGGCCCGAGGTCGAGTAGATTTCCGAAATCTCCTCGACGCTCTCAACCAGATCGTCGGCCACGGTATAAGCCGTACCGGGCCGACATTTGAACTGAACAAAAATCGCTTGCATCACGGTGTCTCCAGAGCGCTTGAGCTATCAGAGAGAAGCGCCTGAGGTCAAAACTCTCGTCATCTGCGAGCCCGACAGAGCCAAGTCTTCGATCACATCGAAATGATGCCGATCGGGAATGTCCGCCGCTTCCACCGGAACACCCAGCCCGGACCATGCGGAGGCCAGAAAATGCGTCTGGCGGCGAAGCTCGGGCAGTTCCGCCGCGCCGACCACGGCATGGATGGGGCAGATATGAAGAGGCTCAAGCAGCGCCGGGCTTTGCGCCAGCGCTTCAGCCGCGTCGATGCGCAGCGTATCGTTCATGCGGGTGCGACGGATCGGCCTGAGATCATGCAGGCCGCTGATCGGCACGACGCGATCGACCCGCGCCAGGACGGGGCCGGGCAAAGGCGAGCCGGCGGCGACCATGCGCGCCACGAGATGCCCGCCCGCCGAATGGCCGACGAGCCGGATGCCGCCCTCAATGCCACGCGCGGCCAGTGCGATCGCCTGTGCCACATCCTCTGCGATTTCGGTCAGGCGTGCTTCTGGCGCGAGACGGTAGCTCGGCATGGCGACGGCAAAGCCGGATTCCACCGCGCCGCGCGCCAGATGCGACCAGACGGATTTGTCGAGCGCCTTCCAGTATCCGCCATGGACGAAGACGACGAGGCCGCGCGCGGGGCCTTCGGGCCGGAACAGGTCGAGCTTCTGGCGCTCATGCGCGCCATAGGCGAGGTCGATCTCGCTGCGTCGCCGCCCTTCCATCGCATCGCGGAAGGCGGAGGCTTCGCGCTGCCAGCGAGGCACGAACGTGTCGGAGCGCTGGACGGCGCCCGAATTGTCATAGGCCGCGTCGAAATCGGCGACCGGAATCCAATGGGTCATGCTGCGCTCCTCCCCGCATTCGGAAAGGAATAGGGCGCGACACCGGCCGCGTCACGCCCCGCGCTCCATCAATCGACGAAGGAGCGCTCCACGACATAGGTGCCGGGCTTGGAATTGGCGCCTTCTTCGAGGCCGAAGCGCTCGCACAGGGCGGCCGTTTCCTTCAGCATCTCCATGGAGCCGCAGATCATGGCGCGGTCGGTCGCGGGGTCCATCGGTGGCACGCCGAGATCGGTGAAGAGCTTGCCGGTTTCGAGCAGCGTCGTGACGCGCTCGCCCTTGTGCTCGCCCTCGCGCGTGGCGGAGCCGTGATAGAGCAGCTTGTCGCCCACGAGTTCGGACAGGAACTCATCACTCTTGATCGACTCGACCAGTTCCTGCCCGTAGCGCAGCTCGGCCAGCTCGCGCGTCGTATGCGTCAGGATGACCTGATCGAACTTCTCGTAGGTTTCGGGATCGCGGATCACGCCGGCGAAGGGCGCGATACCCGTGCCCGTCGAGAAGAGATAAAGCCGGTTGCCGGGCAGGAGCGCGTCGAGCACGAGCGTGCCCGTCGGCTTCTTGCGCATCAGAACCGTGTCGCCCGGCTGGATCTTCTGGAGATGCTCGGTCAGCGGGCCGCCCGGCACCTTGATGGAGAAGAATTCCAGCTCTTCGTCCCAAGAGGGGCTGGCGATCGAATAGGCGCGGAAGACCGGCTTCTCGGCATTGGGCAGGCCGATCATCGCGAACTCGCCGGTGCGGAAGCGGAAGCTCGCGGGCCGGGTCATGCGGAACTTGAAGAGGCGGTCGGTATAGTGCTTCACCTCGGTCACGGTCTCGGCGAAGACATTGGCCGGGATCGGGAAGGCGGCGGTTTCAGACGCGAGCGGAGTCTGGACGGGGGCGTTCATCGGGGGCCCTTCGGCAGCAAGCAAAACGGGGCGCGGCTGACCTCAAGCCAAACCGGCATCGCGGCGCGAAACCGCGCCGCAAACGAAATCTCCCTCTCCTGACCCATCCCGGGCCCAAAAAAAAGGTCGTTTATTCTCAAACCAGCACGTCGCGCGAAATTTCCGCCTTCGTGCCGAAGATGCGGCGATAGCGCTCGATGGATTCGGGCGTGCCCGTGGCCTTGGCCGGATTGTCCGAAAGCTTCACCGCCGGACGCCCGTCCGCGTCCATGACCTTGCAGACCAGCGAGATCGGATGGAGGCCGGGCGTGTCCTCCGGCGCGACGCCGCGAAAGTCGTTGGTGAGATTGGTGCCCCAGCCGAAGCTCATGCGCACCCGCCCGTCGAAATGGCGATAGGTTTCCTCGATGGAATCGACATCCATGCCGTCCGAAAAGACGAGCAGCTTGTCGCGCGGGTCGACGCCCTTCGAGCGCCACCAGGCCATGATCGCTTCGCCGCCTTCGATCGGCGGGGCCGAGTCGGGGCGGAAACCCGTCCAGTTCGCCACCCAGCCGGGCGCGCGTTCCAGAAACGAGGCCGTGCCGAACGTGTCGGGCAGCACCACCAGAAGATTGCCACCGTACCAGCTCTGCCACGCCTTCAGCACCTCGTAGGGCGCATCGCGAAGCTCGGCGTCGGAGCGGGCCATGGCGGCATAGACCATGGGCAGTTCGTGCGCGTTGGTACCGATGGCTTCGAGATCGGTCTCCATGGCGAGCAAGACGTTGGATGAGCCGATGAAGCGATCGCCGAGCTTTTCCTTCAGCGCCTCGACGCACCAGCGCTGCCACAGGAAGGAATGGCGGCGACGCGTTCCGAAATCCGACATGCGGATGGCCGGCAGCTTATCCAGCCGCTCGACCTTCTCCCACATCTTGGCCTTGGCGCGGGCGTAGAGCACGTCGAGTTCGAAACGGCCGTAATCCTTCATCGCGGCGCGCGAGCGAAGCTCGTTGATGATGGCGAGCGCCGGGATTTCCCACATCATCGTGTGGGTCCAGGGGCCGTGGAACATCAGCTCGTACTGCCCGTCCCGCTTGGCGAGTTCATAGGGCGGAAGCTGGAAATCGCGCAGCCATTCCAAGAAGGCCGGTAGGAAGATCTGCCGCTCGCCATAGAAGGAGTTACCCGCCAGCCAGATCATCTCACGCTTGGAAAAGCGCACGGAGCGGGCATAGTCGAGCTGGGCGCGCAGCTCCGCCTCGTCGATCTCGTCGGCGATGCGCACGGTCTTGGTGCGGTTGATCAGGCGGAAGGTGACCTGCGTGTTGGGGTGTAGGCCCCAGACCATCTGCAGCATCAGAAGCTTGTAGAAATCCGTGTCGAGCAGCGAGCGCACGATCGGGTCGAGCTTGAACGTGTGGTTCCACACTCGCGTTGCAATATCCGTGGCGACCATGACCGCCCTTTCCGATGACGCTCGTTTCGGCTTCGATGCTTAGCCGATCGAAACGAGCGATGACAGCCCGACCCTGCGGCAGGCTTATCTATGCTGCATTGCCCGCTTCATGCGCATGATCAAATAACTTGCACAATCCTGACGAAAGTCGTGATCTACTCCGGCCGTGAATCGCATGGAGCGCCCTCGCATGGCCCGAACCCCACCGCCCTCTTCCCCTCATCCGGTCGATGAGCGCCTCCCCGCCGGGCGACTCGCTCCGCTTGCCTTGCAGCATGTGCTCGTCATGTATGCCGGTGCGGTGGCCGTGCCGCTGATCGTCGGGCGTGCCCTGCAACTGCCGCCCGAGGATGTCGCCTTCCTGATCTCGGCCGATCTCTTCGCCTGCGGCATCGCCACGATGATCCAGAGCCTCGGGCTTTGGGGCACGGGCATTCGCCTGCCGGTGATGATGGGCGTCACCTTCGCCTCGGTCGGCCCGATGCTCGCCATGGGCGCGCTGCCGGAGGTCGGGCTGCTCGGCATCTACGGCTCGGTCATCGCGGCGGGCCTGTTCGGCATTCTCGTCGCGCCCGTGGTCGGGCGCGTGTTGCCGCTGTTTCCCCCTGTCGTGACCGGCTCGATCATTCTCGTGATCGGCATCTCGCTGATGCGCGTCGGCATCAACTGGGCGGGCGGGGGCCTGCCGACCCTGCCGAAGGTGCTGGAAACGGGCGAGCGCGTGCAGGTGGCCAATCCCGCCTATGGCGCGCCGGAGGGACTGCTGATGGCGGCTTTCGTGCTCCTCGTCATTCTGGCGATCCTGCGCTGGGGGCGCGGCTTCATCGCCAATGTCGCGGTTCTCGCCGGCATCGTGGCGGGCGCGGCGGTGGCGACGATGCTGGGCGCGATGCATTTCGATAAGGTGGCGGCGGCCCCCTGGTTCGGCCTCGTCCTGCCCTTTCATTTCGGCTGGCCGCAATTTCATCTCGTGCCGATCCTGACCATGTGCCTCGTCATGATCGTGGTGATGATCGAGTCGCTCGGCATGTTTCTGGCGCTCGGCGAGATGACCGAGCGGACGCTCGACCGCAAGTCGATCACGCGCGGCCTGCGCGCCGATGGCGTCGGCACGCTGATCGGCGGCATCTTCAACACCTTCCCCTATACGTCCTTCTCGCAGAATGTCGGTCTCGTCGGCGTCACGGGCGTCAAGTCGCGCTTCGTCACGGCGGCGGGCGGCGTCATCCTGCTCGCTCTCGGCCTCAGCCCGAAAATGGCGGCTCTGGTGGAGGCCGTGCCGGTCACGGTGCTCGGCGGGGCGGGGCTCGTGATGTTCGGCATGGTGGCCGCGACGGGCGTTCGCATTCTCTCCGCCGTGGACTTCCGCAGCAACCGAAGCAATCTCTTCATCGTCGCCCTGTCGATCGGTTTCGGCATGATCCCGCTGGTCGCGCCCGGTTTCTTCCACCACATGCCCCGCGCCCTCCAGCCGCTTCTGGAATCGGGCATCCTGCTCGCCGCCATCGCCTCGGTCCTCCTCAACCTCTTCTTCAACCGGCTGGACGGGGCGGATGTGGCGCGCACCCGGTCCGCCGGCGTGGCCGGGGCGTCCGAGCACGTCTGAGCCGGCGATGGATCGAAGACACGGGCGGGTGAGCCTCGACGGGTGCGCCTGCGCCATGCGACAAGCCGGGCGAACTCCTAGGCAAGGACCGCCCGCCATGTCGCTTCGCCGCCTCGCGCTTGCCGGCCTTCTCACCGGGCTGACCCTTTCCGCCCCGCCGGCCGAGGCCGACGAGACGAGGCGACTGCAACTGCCCGTCGCCTGCGCCATCGGGCAGGACTGTTTCGTCCAGCAATTGCCGGACATGGACCCCGGCCCCGGCGTCAGCGACCCGTTCTGCGGCACGGCGGCCTATGACGGGCATGACGGGATCGACATTCGCGTCCTCTCCATGCGCGATATCGAGCGCGGCGTGCCGGTCGTGGCCGCTCTCGGCGGCACGGTGCGGGGCGGGCGCGACGGGATGCCGGATCGGCTCGCCAACACGAAGGAATTGCGGGACGCCGTCCAATCCGTCGAATGCGGCAATGGCGTCGTGATCGACCACGGCCAAGGCTTGGAAACGCAATATTGCCATATGCGGCGGGGTTCCGTGCGCGTGAAGCCGGGCCAGCGTGTGGAGGCCGGTCAAACACTTGGCGAGATCGGCTCGTCGGGGCTCGCCGAGTTTCCGCACGTCCACCTTTCGGTGCGCCGCAACGGCGCCAAGATCGACCCCATCTCCGGCCGCGCGGTCGGCGGCGGCTGCCTCGCTGACGATACGGAGCGCGCCACGCTCTTTACCCCGGAGGCGGCGGAGCTTCTTGCGCGGCCGACGACGCAGCTTCTCGCCATGGGGCTGGCCGGCGAGGTGTTGGATTACGATAAGCTTGCCAGTGACGGCCCGCCACCGACGGCGGGCGCGAATGCGACGATGACGGTCGGCTGGGGCTGGTTCGCCAATCTCCATGGCGGAGACCGCGTGCGTTTCCAGATGACCGATCCCGCCGGGACCAAGGTTCTGGACACGCTGACGGAACCGCTGGACCGCAACAAGGCCGTTTATTCCGGCCTTGCGGGCCTGCGCCGCCCGCCCACGCCGGGCACCTGGGTTCTGGATGTCGCGGTGGAGCGAGACGGAACCGCGCTTCTGCATCGAACCCAGCGCATCGAAATCCGCTGACGGGCCCCGGCTTCGCGCGTGACAAGCGCGCGGGGCTGACGCAGTCTGTGCGCCGACGCCGCCCGGTCTCGCGCGGCTTTCGGTCAGGAGACGCGCCATGTTTCGTCGGACCCGCCTTTCCCTGCTTCTGTGCCTGACGGTTCTGCCGGTCTTTCCGGCGGGAGCCGCCTCCCCCGCCCCGGTCGCCGCCGAGCATGGCATGGTCGTCACCGCCCAGCGCCTCGCGTCCGAGATCGGCGTCGAGGTGCTGCGCTCGGGCGGCAACGCCGTGGATGCGGCGGTGGCGGTCGGCTATGCGCTCGCCGTGGTCTATCCGACCGCCGGCAATCTCGGCGGCGGCGGCTTCATGACGCTGCGCCTGAAGGACGGCACCACGCGCTTCATCGACTTTCGCGAACGCGCGCCGGGCAAGGCCACCAAGGAC
Source organism: Aureimonas sp. D3 (assembly GCF_001463805.1). Taxonomy (NCBI): domain Bacteria; kingdom Pseudomonadati; phylum Pseudomonadota; class Alphaproteobacteria; order Hyphomicrobiales; family Aurantimonadaceae; genus Aureimonas; species Aureimonas sp. D3. Next base: position 82,432 of record NZ_BBWM01000014.1, read on the forward strand.
ATGTATCTGGATGCCAAGGGCGATCCGGTTCCAGCCCTTTCGACCGATGGCTATCTCGCGGTCGGCGTGCCCGGCTCGGTCGCCGGCTTCGAACATGCGCGCGAGCAGTTCGGCACCAAGGACCGCGCGGCGCTGCTCGCCCCCGCGATCCGCCTCGCGCGCGACGGCTTCGAGCTGTCGCCCGGCGATGTCGCGAGCTTCGCGGAGGGAAATGCCGATCTTGCCAAGGACCCGGCGGCGGCGGCGATCTTCCTGAAGAACGGCACGGAGCCTTATCGCGCGGGCGAGCGGCTGCTGCAGAGCGACCTCGCCCGCACGCTGGAAGCCATCGCCCAACGCGGACCGGACGGGTTCTACAAGGGCGCGGCGGCCGAGGCCATCGCGCAGGCCAGCGCCGCGCATGGCGGCATTCTGGAGCGGAGCGATTTCGAGGCTTACAAGGTTCGCGAACTCGATCCTGTCCGCTGCGACTATCGCGGCTACGAGATCATTTCCTCGCCGCCGCCCAGCTCCGGCGGCGTGGTGATCTGCGAAATCCTGAATATTCTGGAAGCCTATCCGCTGAGTTATACCGGCTACGGCTCGGCCGAGACGGTGCATCTGATGGCGGAGGCCATGCGGCAGGCTTTCGTGGACCGCAACTCGGCGCTGGGCGACCCCGATTTCGTGAAGAACCCGACCGAGACGCTGCTCTCGCAAGCCTATGCCGACAAGGTGCGCGCGCGCATCGATCCCAACCGGGCCGGTGTCTCGGCCGCGATGAAGCCGGTCGGAGCGGAAAGCCACGAGACGACGCATTATTCCATCATCGACAAGGACGGTAACGCCGTCGCCGTGACCTACACGCTGAACGGCGCCTTTGGCGCGCGCGTGGTCGCGCCCGGCACGGGCGTTCTCCTGAACAACGAGATGGACGATTTCACGCAGAAACCGGGCGTGCCCAATCTCTATGGGCTGGTGCAGGGCGAGGCCAATGCCATCGCGCCCGGCAAGACGCCGCTGTCTTCCATGAGCCCGACGATCATCACGCAGAAGGGCGAGCCCGTCATGGTGATCGGCTCGCCCGGTGGCTCGCGCATCATCACCATCGTCGCGGAAGCCATCATGAACGTGGTGGATCACGGCATGGATATTCAGGAAGCGGTGGACGCGCCGCGCATCCACCATCAATGGCAGCCCGACCGAATCACGATGGAACCCCGCGCCCTCTCGCCCGACACGATCCGACTTCTCGCCGCCAAGGGCCATGTGGTGCGCGAAGACCCGAACTGGCCGGTCTGGGGCGAAGCGGCGGGCATCCTCGTCGGCGGCCCGAGTCTGGGCAAGCGCGATCCGCAGAGCCCCAACCGCTTCTTCGGGGCGATCGACGCGCGGGCCGGCGCGGGGGCGGCGATCGGCTACTGACGCCCCGCACGCCGCCATCCTTTTGCCACGACTTCGCCCCCTGAGGATCGCAAAGCCGCTTCGCCGCGTTTGCCCTTCTGAGGGCGGCGAAGCGGCGCCGGCCTCGCGGAAGAGCAGCGAGGGGCGCGAAGGGCGATGAGCGGAGACACGCAGCGGAAACATTCGGCGACAGGGGACATCATCCTCGGCCTCGCCTCGGCGGGCGCGCTGACCGTCCTGGGCTTCATCGCCGGCAAGTCGGGTGGGGCGCGCGAGCGCGGCTGGCCGGGCGAGGCCGGCGGCAAGGACGCCTCCGCCGCCTGGTCCGACGATCCGGCCTCGGGCCAGGGCGGGAAAACGTCGGTGGCCATGGGCGACAGCGCGCACGGGCGCGCCGCCCAGAAGCCGACGGCCATTCCGGCGAAAGGCTGGAAGGACGTTCTCTGGCGCACCTATGAGGAATTCTCGAACGACCGGCTGATGCTGGTCGCCGCCGGCGTCACCTTCTACGTGCTCCTGGCGCTGTTTCCCGCCATCACCGCCTTCATCTCGATCTATGGTCTGTTCAGCGATCCGGCCAGCGTGCGCGATCAGTTGCAGGGCCTTCAGGGCGTTCTGCCCGGCGGCGCGCTCCAGATCATCGGCGAGCAGTTGCAGCGCATCACCTCGCAGGAAAGCGCCAAGCTGGGCTTCGGCATGATCTTCGGCCTCGGCGTCGCGCTCTGGAGCGCCAATGCCGGCATGAAGACGCTCTTCGACGCCATGAACATCGTTTACGAGGAAGAGGAAAAGCGCGGCTTCATCAAGCTGACTCTCATTACGCTCGGCTTCACGCTCGGCACGATCGTCGCGCTCATCGTGGCGCTGACGGGCGTCGTCGTCCTGCCGATCGTCCTGGAGTTTCTGCATCTGGGCAGTCTGGAAACCGTGCTTCTGGTTCTGCGCTGGCCGATCCTGCTCGTGCTCTTCGCGCTCGGGCTTTCGATCATCTACCGCGTCGGCCCCAGCCGCTCGGCCGCGCGCTGGCGCTGGATCGCGCCGGGCAGCCTGTTCGCCGCCGCGCTCTGGGTCCTGTTCTCCCTGCTCTTCTCCTGGTACGCCCAGAATTTCGGCTCCTATGACGAGACCTATGGCTCGCTCGGCGCGGCCATCGGCTTCATGACCTGGATCTGGATTTCCACCATCGTGGTACTGATCGGGGCCGAGCTGAACGCCGAGATGGAGCATCAGACGGCGATCGATTCCACCACCCACGCCGCCCGCCCCATGGGCCAGCGCGGCGCGACCATGGCCGACACGCTGGGCGAGACGAAGGGCTGATACTGCCTTCGGTGTCGTTCGCCACCCAAACGAACTCTCAGGAACTGGACTTCGAAACCTCCGGTTAAGCTTGAAGAGAGCGCAACGGCGGCCCGGCTTCGCTTCGATCCCTCGAACGAGCCGGGCCACATCGCCAAGCGCCCTCCCCCGCAGCCTGAGAGGAGATTTCCATGAAAGCGCTGACCTGGCACGGAAAGAGCGACATCCGCTGCGAAAGCGTGCCCGATCCCCGGATCGAGGACGCACAGGACGTGATCATCAAGGTGACGTCCTGCGCCATCTGCGGCTCCGATCTGCATATCTATGACGGCGTGATCCCCGACATGCATTCGGGCGATATCGTCGGCCACGAGACGATGGGCGAGGTCGTCGAGGTCGGCTCGGGCACCAAAAACCTCAAGGTTGGCGACCGGGTGGTCGTGCCCTTCACCATTTCCTGCGGCGAGTGCTTCTTCTGCAAGCGCGGCTTCTTCTCGGCTTGCGAGCGCTCCAACCCGGACAAGGCCAAGGCCGAGAAGCTCTGGGGCCATTCGCCCGCCGGCCTGTTCGGCTATTCGCATCTTCTGGGCGGCTATCCCGGCGGGCAGGCGGAATACTTACGCGTGCCCTATGCCGATGTCGGGCCGATCAAGGTGCCGGACGGACTCACCGACGAGCAGGTGCTGTTTCTCTCCGACATTTTCCCGACCGGCTACATGGCGGCCGATTTCTGCGACATTCAGCCGGGCGACACGATCGCCGTCTGGGGTTGCGGCCCGGTCGGCCAGATGGCGATCAAGAGCGCGTTCCTGCTGGGTGCCGAGCGCGTCATCGCGATCGACACGGTGCCCGAGCGTCTGGCGATGGCCCAAGCAAGCGGCGCGATCACGCTGAACTTCATGGACGAGGACATCTACGACCGCATTCAGGATCTCACCAACGGGCGCGGCGCGGATGCCTCGATCGACGCGGTGGGGTCCGAAGCGCATGGCATGGCCTCGTTCGACTCGCTGATCGACCGGGTGAAACAGGCGACCTTCATGGGCACCGACCGGCCGCATGTGCTGCGTCAGGCCATCCACTGCACCCGCAATTTCGGCACGGTTTCGATCGTCGGCGTCTATGGCGGCTTCGTGGACAAGATCCCGATGGGTTCGGCGATCAATCGCGGCCTGACCTTCCGCATGGCGCAGACGCCCGTGCAGCGCTACCTGCCGCTTTTGATGGAGCGCATCGTGAAGGGCGAGATCGACCCGTCCTTCGTGATCACGCATACGGGCACGCTGGAAGACGGGCCGGATCTCTACAAGACCTTCCGAGACAAGCAGGATTCCTGCATCAAGGTGGTGCTGAAACCATGAGCGAGACCACGGATTCGCAGAGCCGTCCGCTCGCCGTCGTCACCGGCGCGTCCAGCGGCATCGGGCTGGAACTGGCGCGTCTCTGCGCGGCCGACGGGTTCGATCTCGTCATCGCCGCCGACGAAGCCGAGATCGAGACGGTGGCCACCGAGCTGCGGCGCTCGGGCGTCGCGGTCGAGGCCGTGACCGCCGATCTCTCCAGCCTGGAAGGCGTCGGCCAGCTCGCCGCCGCCATTGGAGAGCGCCCGGTGCACTCTCTCTTCGCCAATGCGGGCCAGGCGCTCGGCAAGGGCTTCCTAGATCAGGACCTCGACCGCGCGCTGGAGATGGTGAACACCAACATCACCGGCACGCTGGCGCTGATCCATCACGTCGGCAACGCGATGCGGGTGCGAGGCGAAGGGCATATCCTGATCACCGGCTCCATCGCCGGCTTCATGCCGGGGGCCTTCATGGCCGTCTACAACGGCACGAAAGCCTTCCTGAACAGCTTCTCCTTCGCGCTGCGCAACGAGCTGAAGGGCACGGGTGTCGCGGTGTCCTGTCTGATGCCGGGGCCGACCGACACGGAGATCTTCGCGCGCGGCGACATGCTGGACACGAGCATGGCGCGGGATATGCCGAAGGAAGACCCCGCCAAGGTCGCGCGCACCGGCTATGAGGCGCTGAAGAAGGGCGAGGGCGATGTGGTGAGCGGATGGTCGAACAAGATTCAGGCCGCGCTCGCCAATGTCACGCCTGCCCCGATGCTGGCGGAGATGAACCGCAAGCTGGCCGAACCGGGCTCGGCCAAGACATGAGCGGCGCGAGCCCTGAAGCCGACCCGTTCGATCTCGGCCGGTTTCTCTCGGCGCAGGAGACGACACAGGCCCGAGCCCTCGCCGAACTCCGACGCGGGCGCAAGGAAAGCCATTGGATGTGGTTCGTCTTTCCGCAACTCGCGGGGCTGGGGCGCAGCGAAACGGCGCGCCATTACGCGATCCGCTCGCTGGCCGAAGCGCGCGCCTATCTCGGCCATCCCGTGCTGGGCTCCCGGCTGCGCGAGGCCGTGGCGGCGGCCATGGCGTCGGGCGTCGCCTCACCCCGCGCTCTGTTCGGCTCGCCCGACGACATGAAGCTGCGCTCCTCCCTGACGCTGTTCCGCGAGGCGGCGGAGGGCGAGGAGGCGCAGCCCTTCGAGGAGGCGCTCGCGCGCTTCTTCGGCGGCGAGGCGGACGAGGAAACGCTGAGGCGGCTGGGCTGACGGGTGCTTCACGTTGCCGCGAGAGAGGGCCGAGCCGGCGAACCCCGGCGCGCCTTCGCCATTGTGACCTCATGAAGCAAGGATGAGGAAAGAGACGATGGCCGACAGCTTGGACCTTCCTCTCCCGTCGGACGACATCCCTCACGGCGCGGCCGACCTCCCCTCCTTGCGCGTTGAAAGCTACAGTCTCGACCTGCGAGAGGAGGACGGCTTCGTCGGCGACAAGGCCAGCGAGACCGCCTTTCGCGAGCTTCTGGACGAATGGCGCGAGCGCCTGTCCGGCCGGGGCGCCAAGCCCTTCGGCGAGGAGCCGACCGAAGAGCTGGAGCGCGACGAGTTGGACGAAGCCTCGCGCGGCCCCGCGCGGCATCCGAATGAAGCGGCCGAGGCGGAGACGCTGGAGCGCGCCCTCGCCGAGTTCTCCCGCGACCTGACCGACGCGCTCATCCGCTTCCTGCAGACGCCCTCATGGCGCGGCACGCAGCGCATCGTCTGCGGCGGCGGGCTGCAATCGGCCGAGATCGGACAGGAGGTCTTGCGGCGCGCCCAGGCCCATCTCCGCGAGGCGGATTGGAATATCGCTCTCACCCCGCTCAGCCACGAGCCCGATGATGGCGGCATGATCGGCTGGGCCTATGCCGCGCCGCCCGAGCTTCTGGCGCAGGGCAACGGGTTTCTGGCCGTCGATATCGGTGGCACGAATCTTCGCTGCGGCCTCGTGTCGTTGCCGAGCGGCGTTGGCGCGCCGGACGTCGTCGCCCGCGAAAAATGGTGCCATGCCGACGAGACGCCGAGCCGGGACGAGATGGTGGAGCACATCGCCGCCCTGCTGCGCGACATGGCCGGCGAGGCGGAGCGGCACGGGCTGCGTCTCTCGCCCGTGATCGGTCTGGCCTGCCCCGGCCTGATCCGCCCGGACGGCGCGATCACAAGCGGCGTGCAGAACCTGCCGGGGGACTGGAGCGAGGATGGGTTCTTTCTTCCTGAGCGCATCCGGCGTGCCGTGCCTCTGCTCGCCGGGCAGCCGAGCGTGGTGCTTCTTCACAATGACGCTGTCATCCAGGGCCTCAGCGAAGCGCCCTCGATGCGGGAGGTCTCGCGCTGGGCGGCGGTGACGATTGGCACCGGGCTCGGCAATGTCGCCTTCCGAAACCACGCTGCATTCGAGCAGTGAATCCTGCCGCTACGATTAAGGAAGTGATTACATCTGCCGGCGATAGTGCGCTCATTCATTCAAGAAGGAGTCACCATGTCGGACACGGTTGGGATCGGCGGAAGCCGCATCCGCTCGTTCGTGGAGCGCGTGGAACAGCTGGATCAGGAAATCCAGGATCTGATGGAAGGCAAGAAGGACGTCTTCGCCGAGGCGAAGGGCGAAGGCTTCGATGTCAAGATTCTGAAAGAAATCATCAAGCTGCGCAAGCAGGACAAGGACGAGCGCGACGAACACGAAACGCTGCTCGACCTCTATCTGCGCGCGATGGACGAGGCCCCGGCCGAGACCGCCAAGGCGGCCTGAACCCCGGCGGCGCGGGCTAGATTGCCCTGCGCCCCTCGTCCTCCAAAGCCCTCTCCGCCCGCCGGCGGGGAGGGCTTTCTCATGCCGCGATGTCAGTTCTGCGAGACGGGGCGATAATCCACCAGCGGATCGGCCTCGACCTTGGTCATGTTGGTCACGCCCAGAAAAACGATGCCGCCGGCAAAGAGCAGGCTGAGGGTGAGAAGGCCGTATCGAAGAAAGCGAACGTGAAAAGGGCTGCGGCTGCGCATGGGCGTCCATCCATGAAATCGTCAGGTCAATAATCGCGTGATGATGGCTGGGGTTCCCTGGCGGCCCGACAAATCCTTTCCATTTCGTAAAAATCCCGAGACCTAACAGCAAGATAAGGCGTCAACAGCCCGAGGCGCCTGCCGTAGGTCGAGCCCTTCATCGCCCGCCATCGCCCCTTGTTGCGGTGCAACCTCAGCCGACCCTCGTCGTTGCCCGGCTAACGACAAGGAAACGCCTATGGTCCTGCCTGAATCCGCCCGCCTGCCCCGAATGCTGCGCTACATCGGCTGGCCGCTCGCCCTGCTTTTGGTCTGGGACGTCCTCGTCACGCTCGCCTATGTCTATCTACCCCATCCCGAGTTCGAACTGCCGATCCTGCCCATGACGCTGCTGGGCTCGGCGCTGGCGCTGTTCCTCGGCTTTCGCAACAACAATGCCTACAACCGATGGTGGGAAGCCCGTACGCTCTGGGGCGCCATGGTCAACGCCTCGCGCTCCTATGGCCGGGCGGTGATCCACCTCATCGACAAGCGGCCGGAAAGCCACGACCTGCGCCATGCGCTCGTTATGCGGCAGGTCGCCTATGTCAACGCCTTGCGCTGCCATCTGCGCCGCCAGCCCGCGCTCGAGGAAATCCGTCCCTTTCTGGGGGAAGGCGAGGCCGAGGGGCTGAGATCCGCCGCCAATGTGCCCAATGTCATCCTCAACGAAACGGCCGCGCTCTTGTCGGACGCGATGCGCCAAGGCTGGATGGACTCGATCCGCCGCACCCAGATCGAGCAGTTGCTGGTCGATATGAGCAATGCCCAAGGGGGTATGGAGCGGATCAAGAACACGCCGCTGCCGCGCGAATACGCCTATTTCCCGACGCTCTTCGTGCAGGTCTTCTGCATCCTGCTGCCGGTCGGCCTCGTCGACAGCTTGGGCATCTACACGCCGCTCGCCTCCACCATCGTCGGCTTCATGATGCTGGCCATGGACCGGATCGGCGGCGATCTGCAGGACCCGTTCGAGAACCGCGCCCACGACGTGCCGCTGACCTCGATCTGCCGCACGATCCAGATCGATCTGGAGCAATTGTGCGGCGAGCCGGACGTGCCGCCGCCCGTGCGCCCGGTTAACCATGTGCTTTGGTAGGATCAATAGCAGGGCGCGCGGAAAGCTTTCGTTAACCGCGCGCATGGTTTCTGAAACCTTCCGATACGAGCGAAGGTTCGAGCCATGGATATCGTCACGACCCTGTTCTCCTTCATCCTGACCATGGGCGGTTTCGCGGTGCTCGTCTCCGTCGCGCTTCAGCTTTCGGGCGACAAGAGCCCCAAGCCGCGCAACGCGCGCTGATATCGGGCGCTCCATCCGCCATCAGCTAAGCGGGCTCTGCTCACTCACGGGCCATTCCCTTGCAAAGCTCGCGTCCCGTTGGGGGAGCGGGCTTTTCGTGTTGTTGCGATCCACCGCATTGCAACCACAAGCTTCAAGACACTTTCGCGCCCGCGACAAGCTCATCTCACGAAACCGTTATAGCGGCGTAATCTCTCGTAGATTCCCGAGAGACAAACCCGGCAAACTCGGTCTTTTCATCCTCCTGACCGCCTCAAACTGACAGGTTGTCGCAGTCATCATCCAAGGATTGACGCGACAATACACGTCACTCTCCTGCAACACTTAGAAAATGCCCACGAGCGGCCTCTTGAGCGGGGGAGATAAGCTGTCATCTTGAAGCACAACGGCACGAGCAGCCGGGGAGATTTCGAGCTTCCCTGTCGCTCATGCCCCTCTGATACGAGAGGCCGAAAGAGCCTCCCTGCAACTGGAGCCTGTGCCATGAAGACCATCGCCCTCCTTCTCGCTTCCGCCGCCACGCTCGGCCTCGCCTCGCAGGCTCTGGCCGCCGACGTCGTGTATCAGGAGCCGGCCGCGCCCATCGCCGTCGCGCCCGTCGTCAACTGGACCGGCCTCTATCTTGGCGTTCAGGGCGGCGGCGCGTTCAACCCGGACAATGGCGACAATCTCGCCATCGTGCCGAACTTCACCGGCGCCGGCGCGACCTTCCTGACCAACGCCTTCGGCTCGAACTTCTCGACCGAGTTCCAGTCGAGCTTCATCGGCGGCGCGCATATCGGCTACGACTATCAGGCCGGCAACTTCGTGGTCGGCGCTCTGGCCGACATCAACGCGCTCGACATCGCCCAGCGCGCCAGCGCCTTCTCCAACACGCCGGCCGTCTACACCGCCGAGCGCAGCCTCGACTATCTCGTGACCGGCCGCCTGCGCGCGGGTTACCTCGTCACCGAAAGCGCGCTGCTCTACGCCACGGGCGGCTTCGCCTATGGCGAGGTGGACTATCGCTTCGGCACCAACAGCCCGGCCGTCACCGCCGCCTTCCCGGCTCTCGTCAACACGAACGAGGACGAGTGGGGTTACTCGGTCGGCGGCGGCATGGAAGTGAAGGTGACGCAGAACATCTCCTTCGGCGCCGAATATCTCTACACCAATCTCGGTGACAGCGGCTCCTTCACTCGCCTGAACGGCGGCCCGTTCGACGGCGCGGCCGCCGCCGTGGTGCCCGGCCAGTTCACCGACTTCCGGAGCCAGGGCGACTTCGACTTCCACACCGTTACGGCGAAGCTCTCCTACCGCTTCAACTGATACGGCGGGGATCGCGCTCCCCACACGATCCCCTTCGAAAGGCTCGCCCGGCGAAAGCCGTGGCGGGCCTTTTCGTGTTGTCACAGAGCGTTGACGGCGCGCGCGGCGATGGCGCGCAGAGCCCTTGCGCGCCGAAGGACTTTTCAAACCGCTCTCTGGCTATAAGTCAGTCCTTATAGGGGTCGGAGGGAATACATGGCATCGGACGAAGATCCGATCATCACGGTGCTTCGTTTGTCGGAAGAGACGGACGATCCGGACGAGCTGACACAGCTCTTCCGTGAGACGCATCCCGACCTGCCGCATCAGGCCTTTCTCGACGCCTGCATGGTGGCGCTCGACATTATCGGCTCGCGCCCCGCGCGCCTTCACTGACCGGCCCCGACGCGATACGTTGGTTCACGGCCTCACGCGCCTTTCTGCCCCAGGGCATCGGCGAGCTAGAATGAGCGCATTTCGTTACCTGCCGTTAAGAGAGCATTCAGTACGATTTAGGGGTGTCCACCTTACCAGTCGTCCAAGCGTTGCCTCGCGCGTTAGACCTCTGCAATTGAAAGGCCGCCGATGCGGTCCCGATCCGGTTTGGTTCCTCTTGCATCAAACAGACGGGGCGCGAAGGCGAGCGAGACACGAGGCTGCACGGCTTCCCAAAAGCGTGCGGAGTGGACACCAATGAACCGATTGGACTGGATGACCCCGTTCCGGCGGCTCGCTGCGTTTCTGATCGATTTCGATCCGCGCGACGCGCGCGACGGCCCCCTGCCGGACAGCGTGCAGACCGAGCGCGTGGATTTCGCGCTGCGCCTGGCACCGCTGACGGCTATCACCGCCTTCATGGTGGTTCAGGTCATCATCGTTCTCTACTGGCGTAGCGGCTATGGGGTCTATCTCCTCGGCCTTCAGATCGGCAGCGTCGCGCTGGCCATCCTGACGCTGGAGAGCTGCTGGCGCTGGCGTGGGCGCGGCGACGCGCAGCCCATCACCCATCGGTTTCGTCAGGCGATGACGGCGACGGCGCTTCTCGCCGGCCTGCTTCTGGCATCGGTGCCAGTGGTGCTCTTCGCGCAAAGCGATATGCAGGGTCGGCTTCTCATCGCCTCCACCTGTGCCGGGCTGATCGCGACGGGCATGTGTCTGGCCACCGTGCCCCGTGCCTCGATGGCCTATGTCGGGCCGATCGTCTGCGGCTCGTTCCTGGCGCTCGCCATGACGGGCGAGCCGGTCAATCTCTATGTCGCGGTTCTTCTGGCCTTCTACGCGCTCTTCATCTTCACGGCGATGTTCCATCTGCGCCGCCTCGTGACCAAGCGCGTCCTCACCCAAATCGAACTGACGCGCCAGCAGGAGCTGACCAATCTCCTGCTCAACGATTTCGAGGCTCATGCCAGCGACTGGCTTTGGGAAACCGACGCCGGGTTGCGGATGCAGCATGTCTCGCCCCGGCTGGCGGAAGTGCTGGACCTGCCCGAAACCGTCCTGCACGGGCTGACCATGGCGCGCTTGTTCGGCGCGGCGGGCGCAAACCCGCAGGAAAAGGAGCTGGCGGCCCTGTTCCAGACCATGGCCGACAAGCGCGAGTTCCATGGCGTCGCGATCCGCCTGCGCTTTTCGGGCGAAGAGCGCTGGTGGAGCCTCAGCGGCAAGCCGATCGAGGACGAGGACGGGGCCTTTGCGGGCTATCGGGGCGTGGGCTCCGATATCACGGCGCAGCGGCGCTCGCAGGAGCATCTCTCCTATCTCGCCACGCACGACCCACTCACAGACCTTCCGAACCGCGCCCTGTTTCAGCAGACGCTGGACAGCTATAGGGCGCGCGGCGAGTCGAGCGGATTCGCGGTCATGTGTCTCGATCTCGACGAGTTCAAGAACGCCAACGACACGTTCGGCCATGCGGTGGGCGATGCGCTGCTGCGGGAAGTGGCGAACCGGTTGCGCAGCTTTGTCGGACCCCACACATTCGTCGCGCGGCTCGCAGGCGACGAGTTCATGGTGCTTTACGACAATGGCGACCGTCGGGCCGTCGCGCGGCTGGCCGAGCGCATCCTCGCCACCATCGCCCGCCCCTGCCGTCTGGGCGACATTCATCTGGGCATCGGCGTCAGCATCGGCATCGCGGTCTCGCCTTGCGACGGCGGGGAGGATCTGGTGCGGCGCGCCGATCTCGCGCTGTACCGAACAAAGAGCGAGGGCCGCAACGGCTATCGTTTCTACGAGGCCGAGATGGACGAGCGCCTCGTTCGCCAGCGCGCCTTGGCGGCGGACCTGCGCGGGGCGCTGGAGCGGGGCGAGTTCCAGCTTCACTACCAGCCGCAGGTCCACGCCCGCTCCGGCGCGATCTGCGGTTTCGAGGCGCTTTTGCGCTGGAACCATCCCAAGCGCGGCGAGGTGCCGCCTTCGGAGTTCATTCCGATCGCCGAGGAAACGGGCGTCATCATGCCTCTCGGAAATTGGGCGCTGCGCGAGGCCTGTCGCACGGCCGCCAACTGGCCCGAGGAAATCGGCATTGCGGTCAATCTCTCGCCCATCCAGCTGCGCCATACCGACGTGCCGAAACACGTGGAAGATGCGCTCCAGACGTTCGGCCTGTCGCCTGCGAGGCTGGAACTGGAGATCACCGAATCCGTGCTTCTGGAGGCGGCCGCTCAGGTCAACACCAAGCTGGCGCGCCTGCGCGCGCTGGGCGTGCGTCTGGCGCTGGACGATTTCGGCACCGGCTATTCCAGTCTGGCCTATCTGCGCCGCATCGCCTTCGACAAACTCAAGATCGACCGCAGCTTCGTCACCGATCTCAATGGCGAGGGGGCGGATATGCCCATCGTGCGCTCCATCGTCTCGCTCGCCAAGGCGCTGGGCATGGTGGTGATCGCGGAAGGGGTCGAGTTCAAGGAGCAGCAGGCCTGCCTCATCGATCTCGGTTGCGACGAATGCCAGGGCTTCCTGTTCGGCCGCGCCATGACGGCGGACGCCGCCAACGCTCTGGTGCGCACGGCTTTCCCCGCACCCGATCTGCGGTTGGTGAGCTGACGAAGAGGCCCGCCGACGGAGGCCTCGCCAAGCGTCAACGCTGACACAAGCGTCAACGCTGCCCCGAGCGTCAACGCTGACTGAGCCTTCGCAGGGAAACGCCTAGAGCGCTTCCGATAGGCTGGCTGCCCCTGCCCCACGGGCATTCAGGCCGGAGGTCTTCGGCCAATAAGGCAGGAAGCCTCGAATGATGCTGGCAGGAATGTCGAGCGGACGATAATCCTTCGTGTCCACGAACATCAGCGACTGCGAGCCCCGGCCGAGAAGACCTTGATTCTCGCTATGAATCTCGTGCGCGAGGGTGACGAATTTGCGATTGTGCGTTTCGATGCGGATGCGCACGATGATGGGCTCGAACTCCTGCGCCTCGCGGCGGAAGTCGTGCTGGAACGAGCGCGTCAACACATAGAACGAGGTCGAGGCGAGATCGAACTCGGGCATGCACTGGTTGAAGAACAGCTCCCGCGCCTTGCCCACCCAGCGCATGTAATTGGCGAAATAGACATTCCCGACCGAATTGGTGTCGTCGTAGGTCGGCACCATGCGCATCACGAACCAGTCGCCATCGAAGCCATGCGCGGCCGAAAGCTCGGCGACCTTGCCCGCAGGCGCAAGCGGCGCGAGCTGAACCGGTTGGTTTGTCGGCTCCAAAGGCGCGTCCGCCTTGCTCGGCTGTGTTTCAGGCTCGCCGGGCTGCAACAGCATGGGCAGCGCGCCGATCAGTGCGACAAGCGCCGAGAGCGCGAGAAGGCTGGGCACCGGCCCGGCATAGCCGATCACGAAGAGTAGCATGGAGGCGAAGCCGATCAGATAGCACAAGACGCTGTCGTAGCGCCCGCGACGCCCCAGCACCCGCGCCAGAAGACAGGCCGCCGGCCCCGCGAGAAGCGTGGCGAAGGGCATCATGAGATAGATCATCGGGAGTTGCGCCTGCACCGCAAGAGCAGCGAGAGCGACGGCCAGCGCCAGAACCCAGAGCGGCGAGGCAACAAGCGAGGCGGGCACGATGGCCAGAAGCGGGCTGCTGCTGCGCGCCGTCACCCCGGCCAGAAGCCAGCGGAGCGCGGCGTAAGCGCCGTCCACCGTCGATAGGAGCGCGATCGACGCCCAGACCAGAAAGGCGCTGCCTGCGAGCCCCCCGCCCCGTTCGGCCAGCGCGCCCGCCACCGAGGCCGACTCCCAGAACTCGGAGGACGCCGCAGGCGGCGTCACCATCCCGGCCGCGACCGCGAGCCCGGCATTGAGAAGCAGAAGCCCGAAGAACAGGGCCGCCCCAAGTCCGTAAGCCAGCCTCACCGAGCCGCCGGCCTTGCGGATTTCCACCGCGCGCTGCCATTGCTGCGCATCGGTCCAGGGTCCGAGAAGAAAACCCACCAGCGTCGGCAGGACGAGACCGAAGAAGCGGCCATCCAGCCCGTCGATCGCCCCGAGAAGCGGCTGACCTCCCCCTCGCAGCGTGACGAGGGCGACCAGCGCCGCGCCGACACCCAACGGGAGGTACAGGGCATGAAGGCGTCGGATCATGCCGATCGAAACGGCGTGGCCGATGGCGCAAGCGGCCAGAACCACGAGCCCCGCCAGAAGCGCCATGGCCGGAACTCCGCCCAGCGGCGCGAGATAGGCGACGAAGGCCTGAAGGCTCACCGCGACGGCGGCGATCTGGGCCAGAAGGAAAAGGCCGGTGAACGGCCCTTGAAGGCGGGGCCAGAGCATTACTGGATCGCGCCCCGGCCGGCCGAGAACCCACCCGAACAGAAAGAAGCCCGAGGCGTTGGCCAGCGCGAAGGCGAAGAACCCCGTCCAGCCATAGGTTCGCGTCACATGGATCGCGTAGAAGAAGCCGAGCCCCCAGAACCAGGACAAGGCAATCGTCGGAACCCAACCGAGAGACGTACGGAGGGCGGAATGGGGCATGATATTCGCCTTGGACGCGTAAATTCTGAATCAAAACGTCTGCGTTTGGACGCATTTCGTCAATGATTTTTGATCAGCCATCCAGATAAATTTTCACCCGATTGGGTGAGCACCCGGCGCGCACCACAATAACCCGGGCGATCATTTATTGTGCGGTTGAAATAGAACGCCTTTCGCATCAATATTTCCAGACAGATGACCGCATCGTCGCTATCGCGCCTGCGCAAACAAGCATCGTCACGGTGAGAAAACGGGCAGGTTTCCGCACCCACAACCTGAGAGCACAGCCCTGATCGATCTTCGCCGAGCCCGTGAGACAGGACCCACTTTGGTCGAGCCGGTTTGGCCGTTGGTCGGCCTGCCTCTAGACCCCTGTCAAACGCGTGGGCAGGCGAACGCGCTCACCGCTGATCTCGTCCAGAATCGGACAATCGGGGCCTCGTCCCTTTTCGCAATCCTGCGTCAGGGAGGCGAGCGAGCGCTTAAGGGTCTGAAGTTCCTCGATCTTACGGTCGATCTCGATCAGGCGCCGACTGGCCAGCCGGCGGACTTCGTCGCGCTGGCTCCCCTCTCCGCCATAGAGCGCCAGCAGCTTGCGCGCCTCGTCGATCGAAAAGCCGAGCGAGCGGGAGCGCTGAAGAAAGCGCAGGACATGCACGTCGCGCTCGCCATAGTCGCGATAGCCGTTGGCCGCGCGGGCGGGCCGCACGAGACCCACATCCTCGTAATAGCGTATGGTTTTCGGCGGCAGGCCGGACCGCCGCGAAGCCTCCCCGATATTCATCCGAACCCCCGGAGTGTTACCCTGTATCCACAGGATCGGCACAGACATGTCGCCGCCCTGTGGATCGTCAACTGTGCTCGCACCGCAACAATGAATTCTTAACCACGCACCGGTCTAATCTTCACGTTGCCAGACATGGGTCGGAGGCGTACGGATCGGGCACCCTCAATGGGATTGCTTGTCCGGGGCTTGCGACATGATCTGCCCGCCCGCCCCGCAGCCTGCACCGGACGTTTCATGAAGACCCGCTCGAATCCGCTTCTCCTCGGCGTTTGCCTCGCCGCCATGGCTGCCCTCGGTGCCTGCACGACCACGCAGCAGCAGCGCGCCTCCATCGTCAAAGTCGCGCCGATGGCCCAGGCCTATGTCGCACCGACGGAAGAGATCAAGTCGGGCGGTCCGCTCGGCCCGGTCGAGTTGACGGCCTATGATTCCTTCGAGGATGGCGGCTTCAAGCTTCCGAAAATCCCGGCGAACAAGATCAACGCACAGTTCCTGCGCCAGCGCGTGGTCTACAATGGCGAAGGGCTGGAGCCCGGCACCGTTGTCGTCGACACGAACAACCACTTCCTCTACGTGGTCGAGCCGCAGGGCACCGCGATGCGCTACGGCATCGGCGTCGGCAAGGCCGGTTTTGCCTGGTCCGGCGAAGCGCAGATCAAGGACAAGCAGCACTGGCCGAAGTGGTTTCCGCCGGTCGAGATGATTGCGCGCCGCCCCGAACTCAAGCCTTACGGCAATGAGGTCGGCATGAATCCGGGCCTCAACAACCCGCTCGGCGCGCGCGCTCTGTATCTCTACCAGGGCAAGAAGGACACGCTGTTCCGTCTGCACGGCACGCCGGAATGGTGGTCGATCGGCAAGTCGGTCTCGTCGGGTTGCATCCGTCTGATGAACCAGGACATCGTCGATCTCTACGACCGCGTTCCGATGAATGCCCGCGTGATCGTGCTCCAGGGCAAGGAAACGCTGGAAGATCACCGCCGCGCGGCACCGCAGAGCTAAACAGTTTCAAGAGCGGGGGACCGCTCCGGCCGGGCGCTTCGGGGGAAGCGCCCGGCCTTTTTTATGCGCTCTCGGCTGGTCTCGGAGCCCGCCTTGCCCGACGCGCCGGGCTGTTCAGGCTACGGTTCCCCTTGCTGCCGGGTGTCTCGCGCTCGGGGCAGCGGACGGCGTTTCCGCTGCCCGCGCCGCAGCCGGCCTCCTCTGCGCGCGAAGGCTTGCAAGCCGAATCACGCTGGGTTTTGCGCCGTCGCGCGGCTCTCATGCGCCATCCCAACACGCAGGCAGAGCGCAAGCGTGACCGCGTTCAACCCATGCCAGAGGAAGTGCGTGCCCAAGGGCCAAGAGGGGCAGACCGCCCCGTCCGCCATGCGGAAGAGAAGCGAGAGTGTGAAGACCGCGCCGGCGCTCAAAAGTCCTAGCCCCGACGCCTTTCGGCCAATGCCCATCAACCAGAGCGCCATGCCGTAGAGCGCCAGTAGCGCCGGCAGATAGGCTTCCGACGATCCGAGAAGCGGCTCGGCCAAGGGTGCCACGAATTGGTCGAAGGCGACAAAGGCGAGAAGCCCCAGCAGCGTCAGCGGCCAGGACAGGCCGACGAGCCGCCGCAGCGCCAGCGTGAAAAAGCCGAAGATGAAGAGCGCGATGGGCAGGACATCGGCCAGAGCCGACCAGCGGTTGGCAAAGGTATGGAACAGGAAGGAGCCGACACCGATCACGCCGACGAGCCCGATCAGAGCCAGCATGGCCCGCTCGCCTCCGCCCCTCGCCCGCCAGCGCCGGAAGGCCCAGAGCGCGGCCAGAAGAAAGGCGAGATTGGTCAGCGCGTTGACCGGCTCGGACCAGAAAGCCGCGCTGGTCCGCTCGCAATAGGCGTCGATCGGGGTGGTCCAGTCCATGCCGCCTCCTTCTGAAGCACTTAACAAAGCCGACGCGTGGAGGATGGTCGAGGGCTTTTCGTTCGTCGGTGCAGGGCGCAGCCCGTCCTGATGGCGGGGCAAAGCCCTCCCTGCAGTCCGAAAGGCAGGAGAAATCTCAGGCTCTATGGACTGGCGAAAAACGGCCAGCCGCCCCAATGAGGTTGTGTTAGATGCCTTGGGAGCGACGATGGTTGCCGAGCGGTCAGCCGCCCCAAAGGCCCAGCGTCGCCAAGGCCAGCACGACATAGCGCGCGCCTTTGCCGAGCGCCACGAGCGGCACGAACCAGCGTAGCGGCACGTGCAGAAGTCCGGCGATCACCGTCAGCGCGTCGCCCACGATCGGCAGCCAGGTGAAGAGAAGCGAAGGCAGACCGAATCGCGTGAACCAACGCTCGGCCCGCGCCAATTGCGGGCCATCGGCCGGAAACCAGCTTCGGCCCCGGTAATGCGCGAGCGAGCGCCCACAGAGCCAATTCACCACCGCGCCCAGCGTGTTGCCGGCGGTCGCCACCAGCACGAGGGCTATGGGCTGCCCCGTTCCGCTCGCCAGAAGCCCCACCAACACCGCCTCGGACGAAGCCGGAAACAGCGTTGCCGCGATGAAGGCGGAGGAAAAGAGCGCCAGATAGGGCCAGACTTCGGTGATCATCGCGGACATGGGGCGTGGCCGGACAGGACAAGACCCGGCGGGGGCGAGAGGCCGCCGGCCGGGTCTTGGCGAAATGTAGGAGTCGGGCGGGAGGCCCGGCCAGGGATTAGGCGCGGCGCGCCTCGGCCTTCTTTTCGAGGCGGCGGCGATGCAGGACGGGCTCGGTATAGCCGTTCGGCTGCTCGCGCCCCTTCAGCACGAGATCGAGCGCGGCCTGGAAGGCGATGGAGCCATCGAAATTCGGCGCCATCGGCTGGTAGGCCGGATCGCCCGCGTTCTGCTTGTCCACGACGGCCGCCATGCGCTGCATGGTCTCGACCACCTGGGCCTCGCTCACGACGCCGTGCAGCAGCCAGTTCGCGATATGCTGCGAGGAGATGCGGCAGGTCGCGCGGTCTTCCATCAGGCCGACATTGTTGATGTCGGGCACCTTGGAGCAGCCGACGCCGGCATCCACCCAGCGCACGACATAGCCCAGAATTCCCTGCGCATTGTTGTCGAGTTCGGCCTGCACGTCCTCCGGCGTCCAGTTCGGGCGCACGGCGACGGGAATGGTCAGGATGTCGGTGAGTTGGGTGCGCGGATGGCCCTCCAGCTTGGCCTGCACCTCGGCGACATCCACCTCGTGATAATGCGTGGCGTGAAGGGTCGCGGCCGTGGGCGAGGGCACCCAGGCCGTGTTCGCGCCCGCCTTGGGATGGCCGACCTTCTGCTCCAGCATGGCGGCCATCTTGTCGGGCATGGCCCACATGCCCTTGCCGATCTGCGCGTGGCCCTTGAGGCCGCAGGCGAGGCCCGTGTCGACGTTGCGGTCCTCATAGGCCTTGATCCAGGTGGAG
This sequence comes from Aureimonas sp. D3, assembly GCF_001463805.1. Classification (NCBI taxonomy): domain Bacteria; kingdom Pseudomonadati; phylum Pseudomonadota; class Alphaproteobacteria; order Hyphomicrobiales; family Aurantimonadaceae; genus Aureimonas; species Aureimonas sp. D3. The sequence continues at coordinate 101,270 of NZ_BBWM01000014.1, forward strand.
GCCTTCATGTCCCCCTTGCGGATCATCGGGCCGAGTTCCATCGACGTGTGCATCTCGTCGCCGGTGCGGTCGAGGAAGCCGGTGTTGATGAAGACCACGCGCTTGCGGGCGCGGCGGATGCATTCCTTGAGGTTGGCCGTGGTGCGGCGTTCCTCGTCCATGATGCCCATCTTGACCGTGTTGGGCTGAAGGCCGAGCGCGGCCTCGACGCGGGCGAAGATCTCGTCGGCGAACTCCACCTCGTCCGGCCCGTGCATCTTGGGCTTGACGATATAGACCGAGCCGGCGCGCGAGTTGCGCAGCCCTTCGCTCTTCTTCAAGTCGTGCAGGGCGATGGTGACGGTGAAGAGCGCGTCGAGCAGCCCTTCGGGCGCTTCCGAGCCATCGGACAGGAGCACGGCGGGGTTGGTCATGAGGTGGCCGACATTGCGCACCAGCATGAGCGAGCGGCCGGGCAGCGTCAGCGCGGAGCCATCGGGCGCGGTATAGGCGCGGTCGTCCTCGAGGCGGCGGGTGACGGTCTCGCCGCCCTTCTGGAAGGTCTCCTGAAGGTCGCCCTTCATCAGGCCCAGCCAGTTGCGATAGACGGCCGCCTTGTCTTCGGCGTCCACGGCCGCGACGGAATCCTCGCAGTCCTGGATCGTCGTGATCGCGCTTTCGAGGATGACATCACTGATCCCGGCGTGATCGGTCTTGCCGATCGGCGAGGTCCGGTCGATGACGATTTCGAGATAGAGGCCATTGTTGTTGAAGAGCAGCGCGGTCGGCTGGCCGACCTCGCCGCGATAGCCGGCGAACTGCTGCGGCTCGGCCAGCGGCACGAGGCGCGCGTCGCCCAGACGCGCGCAAAGCCGGCCATTCTCGATCTCGAAGCTCTTGGCGTCCGTCCAGGACGCGCCGTTCAGCGGCACGGCGCGATCGAGGAACGCGCGCGCCCAGGCCACGACCTTGGCGCCGCGCTTGGCATTGTAGCCGCGCCCGCGCTCGGCACCGTCCTCTTCGGAAATCGCGTCCGTGCCGTAGAGCGCGTCATAGAGCGAGCCCCAGCGCGCATTCGCCGCGTTCAGCGCGAAGCGGGCATTGAGAACGGGCACGACGAGCTGCGGGCCGGCCTTGGTCGCGATCTCGGGATCGACATTCTCCGTCTCGACCGAGAAGGCCGGCCCTTCGGGCACGAGATAGCCGATCTCGCGCAGGAAGCTTTCGGCCTCCGCGCCGTCCACCGCCGCGCCCTTGTGCTCGCGGCACCAGGCGTCGATCTGGAGTTGAAGCGCGTCACGACGCGCCAGAAGCTCGCGATTGCGCGGGGTCAGGTCGGTCAGAAGATCGGCCAGAGCCTGCCAGAAGCGGTCGGGCTCGATGCCGGTGCCGGGCAGCGCCTCGGTCTCGGCGAACTCCTTGAGGATGGACGAAACCTTCAGGCCATGAAGCTCGACATAATCGCTCATACGGCGCTCCCCTCGCATGCGTCGTCGAAAAAGACGGGTCGGCAAGCTGTGTCGGCCATGCGAGGGGCCGCTGTCAAACGGACTTTATCAAGACATGGCAGGGAACGGGCTTCCCAAACCGGGTGCCGGTCGGGAAACATGCTGGGCGGCGCGTCCCGGCGCCGCTCCGATCCATGAGGAAGGCTTGCCCATGAAATCGTCCCTCTTCGGCCTTGCCGCGATTCTTCTCGTCGGCACCGCCCTGCCCGCCGGGGCATTCGACCTGACGATCCTGCACATCAACGATTTCCACAGCCGCGTGGAGCCGATCAACAAATATGACGGTCCCTGCTCGGCCAAGGAAGCGGCCGAGAAGAGCTGCTTCGGGGGCATCGCGCGCATCGCCTCCGCCATCGAGGCCGAGCGCAAGGCGGCCGGCAGCCGCCCGGTCCTCCTGCTGGATGCGGGCGACCAGAGCCAGGGCTCGCTCTTCTACACCTATTACAAGGACAAGGATTCGGCCGAGTTCATGAACCGCCTCGGCTTCGAAGCCATGGCGGTCGGCAATCACGAGTTCGACGACGGCGTGCCAGTGGCGCTGAGCTTCGCGAGCGCGGTGAAGTTTCCGATGCTGATGGCCAATGCCGATCTGTCGCGCGAGCCCGAACTCGCCAAGCTGATCAAACCCTCCACCATCATCGAGAAGGACGGAGAGAAGATCGGCATTATCGGCCTCACCCCGCGCGACAATCAGGAGCTGACGGCGGCCGGCAAGTCGATCAATTTCACCGATCCGGTGGAAGCGGCCAAGCGCGAGGCGGAGAAACTGACCAAGGAGGGCGTCAACAAGATCATCCTTCTCAGCCATTCCGGCTACGAGGTGGACAAGCGCCTCGCGGCCGAAGTGCCGGGCCTAGACGTGATCGTCGGCGGCCATTCGCACACGCTTCTTTCCTCCACCGACCCCAAGGCCGCCGGCCCCTACCCGACCCTGGTGAAGGGGCCGGACGGACGCAAGGTGCCGATCGTGCAGGCCTATGCCTATTCGAAATATCTCGGCAAGCTGGACGTCTCCTTCGATGACCAGGGCCATGTGACCAAAGCCGAGGGCGCGCCGATCCTGCTCGATGCCTCCGTGCCGGAGGACGAGAGCTTCGTGGCGCGGGTCGCAGAACTCGCCAAGCCGCTGGCGGAGATCCGCAATAAGGTCGTGGCCCAGACGGCGGAGCCGATCGACGGCGCGCGCGAGGTCTGCCGCAAGGCCGAATGCGCCATGGGCGATCTCGTCGCCGACGCGCTTCTCGACCGCACAAAGGATCAGGGCGTCACCATCGCCATCGGCAATGGGGGCAATGTGCGCGCCTCGATCGACGCGGGCGACGTGACCATGGGCGAGATTCTCACCGTCCTGCCCTTCCAGAACACGATCGCGACCTTCCAGCTGACCGGGGCGGACATCAAGGCCGCGCTGGAAAACGGCGTCAGCCAGGTGGAGGACGGCGCCGGCCGCTTCCCGCAGGTGGCGGGCCTCCAGTTCGACTGGTCGCGCAAGGGGCAGGCGGGCGTCGATCGCGTCAAGGCCGTGCGCGTCAAGAATGCCGCCGGCGAATGGGTGCCGATCGACCCAGCGGCCACCTATACGGTCGTCTCCAACAACTTCCTGCGCCAGGGCGGCGACGGCTACAAGGTCTTCGCCGAGAAGGCTCAGAATGCCTACGACTACGGCCCCAACATGGAGGACGCCGTGATCGCCTATCTCCAGGCGAAAGGCACGGCCTACAAGCCTTACACGGACGGGCGCATCCACGAAGTCGAGTAGGCAAACCGCGCTCAGGCGCATCGCAGCATGAGGGAACCCGCGCCGGTGCTCCGGCCTGCTGGCGCGGGTTGCTTCTTCCACCAGCGCATGGAATTCGCTCGACCCGGCGGCGTCAGGGACTAATCTCCACTTCGACTGATGAAGGAGGCGAGATGGACGGCTTGGCGCAACTCGGGTTCGGACCCGGCAGCATTCTGGTCGTGGTTGTCGTCGTGGCGGTGCTCTTCGTGCTCGCCTCGACGGTGAAGATCGTGCCGCAGGGCTATAATTACACGGTCGAGAATTTCGGCCGCTATGTGCGCACGCTGACGCCCGGCCTCAACCTCATCACGCCCTTCGTGGAGCGGATCGGGCACAAGATGAACATGATGGAGCAGGTGCTCGACGTTCCGACGCAGGAGGTCATCACTCGCGACAACGCCTCCGTCGCGGCCGATGGCGTCGCCTTCTACCAGATCCTCGACGCCTCCTCGGCAGCCTACGAAGTGTCGAACCTGCAATATGCCATTCTCAATCTCGTCATGACCAATCTGCGCTCGGTCATGGGCTCGATGGACCTCGACGACCTCCTGTCCAACCGCGACACGATCTCCGAGCGCATCCTGCGCGTGGTGGACCAGGCGGCCCATGGCTGGGGCATCAAGATCACGCGCATCGAGATCAAGGACATCAACCCGCCGAAGAATCTCGTGGATTCCATGGCGCGGCAGATGATGGCCGAGCGCGAGAAGCGGGCCGAAATCCTCGAGGCCGAAGGCGCGCGCAACGCCAAGATCTTGCGCGCCGAGGGCGAGAAGCAGGCGCAGATTCTGGAAGCCGAAGGCAAGCGCGAGGCCGCCTATCGCGAAGCCGAGGCGCGCGAGCGACTGGCGGAAGCCGAAGCCAAGGCGACGCGCATGGTCTCCGAAGCCATTGCGGCGGGCGACGTGCAGGCGATCAATTATTTCGTGGCGCAGCGCTACACCGAGGCGCTCGCCAAGATCGCCTCCGCGCCCAACCAGCGCGTCATCTTCATGCCGCTCGAAGCCTCCTCGCTGATCGGCTCGATCGGCGGCATCGCGGAGCTGGCCCGTGCGAGCTTTCCCGACGCCGCGCCTGCCTCCGCCGTGCCGCAGGCCAGCACGCGGCGTCCGCCCGCCACCGTTCCCCCACGCGCCGGGGCGTAACCGGAATGGATGGGTTCACGTTGAGCTATGCCTGGCTGATCGCGGGCCTCGCGCTGCTCATGGGAGAGCTTCTCCTGCCGGGTGTCTATCTCCTGTTTCCCGGCATTGGCGCGCTGGTCATCGGCATCAACGCGCTCTGGCTGCCCGCCTTCAGCTGGCAGAGCCAATGGATCGGCTTCGCGCTGGTGACGGGCGTCGCCACCCTTCTCGGCCATCGCCTCTATGGTCGCCGCGCCAAGCCGGCGGGCGAGGCGCCTTTGAACGAGCGCACGGCGCGGCTTGTCGGGCGGCGGGCCGTGGTCAGCGAGGAGATCCGCAACGGGCGCGGGCGCGTCGCGGTGGACGATGGCTGGTGGAGCGTCGAAGGGCCGGACCTCGCCGCCGGCGCCCCGGTCGTGATCGAGGCGGCGGAAGGCTCGATCCTGCGCGTGCGGCCGGCGGAGCCAAAGACACCCGCTTGAGCCCAGCGGCGCTTACCGCTCGGCCAGAAGCACCCGGTGATCCAGCAGGAACTTGGCGAAGAAGGGCAGGCTCGCCGAGCCGACCTCGCGCGCCGAGCGGCCGATCGAGCCTTCCGTGACCGCGATCGGCTGGAGGCCCTGAAAGTCGAAGCGCTCCAAGGCCGCGCGCGTCGCCTCCACGAGACGGGCGCGCACAGGCGGCGGGAAACTGCCGTCGATCACCGCGCGCTCGAAATCATAAACCGCGAGCGATGAGGCGATCGCATAGGCGAGCCCTTCGGCCGCGGTTTCGACCCACTCGTCCAGAAGCGGCCCCAGCCCCGTCCAGTCCGCCTCGTGCCGCCAGAGTTCGACCGCCGAGCGCCCGGAGGCTTCCACCATGCGCTCCAGAACATGGACGGAGGCGACATGGATGAGCTGTCGGCGCTCGCCGAGCCGCGTCGGCACGGGCATGGAGCCGAGCGCGCCGGCATTGCCGACCCGGCCGGGCACCAGCGCCCCGTCCATGACGATGCCGCCGCCCACGAAGGCGCCGACGAAGAAATACACAAAATTGGCCGAGACGTCCGTGCCGAAGGCCTGTTCCGCGCCGCAGGCGGCGGTCACGTCATTGGCGATGAACACGGCTTCGCCGGTGGCGCGCTCCAGCTCGGCGCCGAAATCCACCGTGCTCCACTCGTCCATCTCGCCGGGCGGCGCGCCGTTCGCTTCCGCCCAGGACCAGATCTCGTAGGGCATCCCGACGCCCAGGCCGACAATGCGCCGCCGCAGGGCCGGGCCGAGCGACTGGCGCAGCTCGGTGCTCGCCTCCTCCACGAAGCGCATCACCTCGGCGCGGCGCGGAAAGCGATAGAGAATCGCCCGACTTTCGCGCACACGGCCGACGAAATCCATCAACACCATTTCGCTGGTGCGCCGACCGAGCTTGAGGCCGAAGGCGAAGGCCCCGTCCGGGTTGAGACGCATCGGGACCGAGGGCTGGCCGACGCGCCCGCGCCGCGGCTCGCCCGCCAGAACCAGCCCGTCCGCTTCCAGCGAGCGCATGATCACGGAGGCCGTCTGCGGCGACAGGCGCGACAAACGCGCGATCTCGGACTTCGCCAATTCTCCATGGCGGCGGATGAGCGACAGCACGGCGCGCTCGTTATGAGCGCGTAGCCCCGCCTGGTTCGATCCTCGAAGGGACTCGTCCCGCTCGGCCGTCCGGCTATCTGCCACCGACGTCGACATTTCCATCACCACCTGTCGACCCTCCCCGTCGACGCCCGCCCTGTCCCTGCGGGTTCGTGACGCGACCATGACGGAGACCTTGCCGAACTGTCAATAAATAAATCTCGGTGAGTTATTGATTGACAGCCCGTTCGAGATCGTGTCTGATCCGGCTATTCGAACACGGCGAGGAGGCCGGTTCGGGCCAGCCCGGAGAGCGGCTGGTCATTCTCGGGAGGGTTTCTGGTGAATCTGCGTCATCTCTTTGCGTCCGCCGCCGTGGGCGCCTTCGGTCTTCTCGCGCTGTCCGGCTCGGCCTCGGCCCAGAGCCCGATGACTGTCTGTCTCATCACCAAGACCGACACCAATCCGTTCTTCGTCAAGATGAAGGAAGGCGCCGAGGCCAAGGCCAAGGAACTCGGCATCAAGCTGCAGTCCTATGCCGGCCGCGTCGACGGCGATTCCGACAGCCAGGTGCAGGCGATCGAAAGCTGCATCGCGGGCGGCGCCAAGGGCATTCTGATCGCCGCGTCCGACACCAAGGGCATCGTGCCCGCCGTCAAGAAGGCGCGCGACGCGGGCCTCATCGTGATCGCGCTGGACACGCCGCTGGAGCCGCTGAACTCGGCCGACGCGACCTTCGCCACCGACAATTACGAAGCCGGCGTGCTGATCGGCCAGTGGGCCAAGGCCAAGATGGGCGCGGAAGCGGCCAACGCCAAGATCGCCTTCCTCGACCTCACCCCGCAGCAGCCCTCCGTCGCCGTCCTGCGCGACCAGGGCTTCATGGAAGGGTTCGGCATCGACGTGAAGGACAAGGCCATCGTCGGTGACGAAAGCGACAAGCGCATCGTCGGCCACGACATCACCAACGGCAACGAGGAAGGCGGCCGTCAGGCCATGGAGAATCTTCTCCAGAAGGATCCTTCGATCAACCTCGTCTACACGATCAACGAGCCGGCCGCCGCCGGCGCCTACGAGGCTCTCAAGAGCCTGGGCGTCGCCGACAAGGTGACGATCGTCTCGGTGGACGGCGGCTGCCCCGGCATCGCCAACGTCAAGGCCGGCGTCATCGGCGCGACCTCCATGCAGTATCCGCTGAAAATGGCGGCGATGGGCGTCGAGGCGGTCAAGACCTTCGCCGAATCGGGCAAGAAGCCAGAAGCTTCGGCCGGTCTCGACATCACCAACACGGGCGTCGATCTCGTCACCGACAAGCCGGTGGACGGCGTGAAGTCCATGGACTCGGCAGCCGCGTCCAAGGCCTGCTGGGGCTGAGCCCATCGCGGGGGGCGTTCGTTCCCCCCGCAACCTTTGCCAAGGGGCCGATGCCCCTTGGTCCCCTCCTCCTTTGACGGCGTGCCCCGGATCAGTCGAGGCGCTCGGTCCCGTTCGATTCGGGACGCGTCTTGAAGGATAGCGGGGGCTCGGGGCGCTAGCCCCGCTTCGAGCGATCTCACACCCTTCCGGAGGCCTTGGCGCATGAGCGAGACGACCACTCCCAAGGGCAGCGAATTCGAGTCCCAGCTGAACAAGAGCGACACGCGCGTCGCCGAGTTCAGCGGACACAAGCGCACGCCCCTTCAGCATCTCCAGCATTTCCTGCACGGCAACCCGACCATGGTGCCGGTGATCGTGCTTCTGGTCGGCATCGGCATTTTCGGATCGCTGATCGGCGGGCGCTTCTTCAACGCCTTCACCATGACGCTGATCCTTCAGCAGGTGGCGATCGTCGGCATCGTCGGCGTCGCGCAGACGCTGATCATCCTGACCGCCGGCATCGACCTCTCGGTCGGCGCGATTATGGTCCTGTCCTCGGTCATCATGGGCAATCTCGCCGTGGTGAACGGCGTTCCCGCCCCGCTCGCGCTTCTGATCGGCTTCGCGGTCGGCACGCTGTGCGGCGCGATCAACGGTGTTCTCGTCGCCAAGGTGCGCCTGCCGCCCTTTATCGTGACGCTCGGCATGTGGTTCGTGTTCGAGGCCGTGAACTTCATCTACACGCAGAACGCCACGATCCGTGCACAGGACGTGGAAGCGGCCGCTCCGCTTCTCCAGTTCCTCGGCAACACGTTCCAGATCGGCGGCGCGGTCTTCACCTATGCAGTGGTCTCCGTCCTGCTGCTCGTCGCGCTCTTCTACTATATCCTCAACAACACGGCCTGGGGCCGGCATGTCTACGCCATTGGCGACGACGAGGACGCGGCGCGCTTGTCGGGCATCCGCTCCAACAAGGTTCTGATCTCCGTCTACGCCGTATCCGGGCTGATCTGCGCCTTCGCCGGCTGGGCCCTGATCGGGCGCATCGGCTCCGTCTCGCCGACCTCGGGCTATGAGGCCAATATCCAGGCGATCACGGCGGTGGTCATCGGCGGCACCTCGCTCTTCGGCGGTCGCGGCTCGGTGATCGGAACGCTGGTCGGCGCTCTCATCGTCGGCGTCTTCGCCATGGGCCTGCGCATCTACGGCACCGACCCGCAATGGACCCGCCTCACCGTGGGCGCTCTCATCATTCTGGCCGTCGCGGCCGATCAGTGGATCCGGAAGGTATCGGCCTGACCATGTCCCATCTCGGCACCCAACCCGTCCTGCGCGCCCGCAATCTTCGCAAGAGCTATGGCCGCGTGGTGGCCATCGACAACGCCGATTTCGACCTCTATCCCGGCGAAATCCTCGCCGTGATCGGCGACAACGGCGCCGGCAAGTCGACCCTGATCAAGGCCCTGTCCGGCGCGGTGACGCCGGACGCCGGCGAGATCCTGCTCGACGGCAAGCCGGTCTCCTTCGCCAACCCGCAGGCCGCGCGCGACGCCGGCATCGAGACGGTCTACCAGCAGCTCGCGCTGTCGCCGGCCCTCTCGATCGCCGACAACATGTTCCTGGGGCGCGAAATCCGCCGCACCGGCCCGCTCGGCCAATGGCTGCGGATGCTCGACAAGCCCAAGATGCGCAAGATCGCGCGTGAGAAGCTCTCCGAACTCGGCCTCATGACGATCCAGAACATCGACCAGGCGGTGGAAACGCTCTCGGGCGGCCAGCGCCAGGGCGTGGCGGTCGCCCGCGCCGCCGCCTTCGGCTCCAAGGTGCTGATCCTCGACGAGCCCACCGCCGCGCTCGGCGTGAAGGAATCGCGCAAGGTTCTCGACCTCATCCTCGAAGTGCGCTCGCGGGGCCTCCCCATCGTGCTCATCTCGCACAACATGCCCCATGTCTTCGAGATCGCCGACCGCATCCACATCCACCGCCTGTCCAAGCGCCTCTGCGTGGTGGACCCCAAGTCCATCTCCATGTCCGACGCCGTGGCGCTGATGACCGGCGCGAAGACGCCGGAAGCGGAGATGATGGCGGCCTGATCGCCCGACGACGGAACGGCTCTAGGATTGCGGCTCCGAAGTTTCTATCTTCGGAGCCGTTTTCATGAGGATCGCACCATGAGCCAGCGCCCGACCATCTTCACGGTAACGGCCTTTCGGGACGAAGAGGCGGATGTGTGGGTCGGCACCTGCGATGCCGTTCCCATGACGGCGGAAGCCGAAAGCCTCGACCTTCTTCTGGTTCGCCTGTCGGAAATGGCCGCCGATCTCCTGCCGGACAATCATCCGGGTCTCGACCCGTCCTCCGTCTTCCTGCAATTGAGCGTCCTGCAGGATATCGTGTCTCATGCCGCGGCAGCTTGATGGCACCCCGAACCTTCGACCGAGACCTTCGCCACCTCCTTCTGGCGGCAGGTTGCTATCTCCTGCGACAGGGGAAGGGCAGCCACGAAATCTAGCATAGTCCGGTCACGAACCATTCGTTTCCGGTGCAAGTCGGCGTCGCCAGTCGGCACACGGCCAACGCCATCCTGAAGCAGGCGGGTTTGCCGAAGGCGTTTTAAGGCATCAAGCTTCGATGGCCTTCGGCTCCGCGCTCACCCCGCCAGAGCCACCAGCCCCGACGCTTCCTTCGCCTTCATCCGCTGGGCGGCCTCTTCGCCCGCGAAATGGCAGGCGGCGCGGTGCGTGTCGGAGACGGGGGTCAGGTCCGGCGGAACTTCGGCGCAGACGCTTTCGGCAATCGGGCAGCGCGTGCGGAAGGCGCAGCCGGACGGCGGGTTGACGGGTGACGGCGGATCGCCCTGCAGGACGGTGCGCCTGCGCGTGCGCGCGATGGCCGGGTCCGGGATCGGCGCGGCCGAGAGAAGCGCCCGCGCATAGGGGTGCGCCGGGTTCTCGAAGACCTCCGCCCGCGTCCCCTCCTCGACCACGCGGCCGAGATAAAGCACGAGGATACGGTCCGAGACGAGGCGCACGACCGAGAGATCGTGGCTGATGAAGAGCAGTGTCAGGCCGCGCCTACGGCGCAGGTCCGCCAGAAGATTGACGATCTGCGCCTGGATCGAGACATCGAGCGCCGAGACCGGCTCGTCGCAGACGATGAGCTTGGGCTCGGTGATGATGGCGCGCGCGATGCCGATGCGCTGCGCCTGCCCGCCCGAGAATTCATGCGGGTAGCGATTGATCATGTCGGAGACCAGCCCGACCTCGCCCATGACCTTTTCCACCCGCGCGCGGCGCTCGGCGCGCGACAGGCCGGGCTCGGCGACGCGCAGCGGCTCGGCGATGATCTCGCCCACCGTCATGCGCGGGTCGAGCGAGGCGATCGGGTCCTGAAAGATGATCGAGAGGTCGCGCCGGGCCCGGCGCATCTCGGCCTCGGAGAGTTCGGCGAGATTGCGCCCCTGCCAGACGACCTGACCGGCGGTCGGCTCGACCAGCCGCAGGATGGAACGGCCGAGCGTGGACTTGCCACAGCCGGACTCGCCGACAATGCCGAGCGTCTCGCCCTCCCGCACCGTGAAGGATATGTCGCGCACGGCCTTCACCGTCTGGACCTTCGGGAAGAAGCCCTTGCCCTTCAGTTTGAACTCGGTCGAGAGATGACGAACGTCGAGGAATTCCGTCTTGATCTCAGACATGGGCGAGGTCTCCTTGCGCGGCCGTGCCCTTGGCGGCGTCCACGAAGGCGCGCCAGCAGGCGGCCCGGCGCGGCCCCGCGCCCTCGCGCGCCACACGCTCCAAAGGCGGGCGCTCGGCCTTGCAGCGGTCCACGGCAAAGGTGCAGCGCGGATGGAAGGCGCAGCCGGATGGGGGGCGGATCAGGTTGGGCGGGCGGCCGGGAATGGGCTCGACGGCCCCGGCGTCCCGATCCACACGCGGGATGGAGCCCAGAAGTGCGGCCGTATAGGGATGGGCGGGCGCGGCGAAAACATCCTCCACGCGCCCCTCCTCCACGATGCGCCCGGCATACATGACGGCGATGCGATCGGCGACGCCCGCCACCACGCCGAGATCATGCGTGATGAGAACCAGCGCCGTCTTGTCACCCGTCAGTTCCGCGAAGAGGTCGAGGATCTGCGCCTGGATCGTCACGTCCAGCGCCGTCGTCGGCTCGTCGGCAACGATGACCTTGGGCCGGCACAGAAGCGCCATGGCGATCACGACGCGCTGGCGCATGCCGCCCGACAATTCGTGCGGATATTGCTCGATGCGCCGCTCGGCGTCGGGAATGCCGACGCGCTTGAGCATCGCCAGCGCCTCGGCTTCCGCCGCGCGGCGCTTCAGGCCCTTGTGGACTTCCAGCGTCTCGGCCAGCTGCCGCTTGATCTTCAAGACCGGGTTGAGAGCGGTCATCGGGTCCTGGAAGACCATGGCCATGTCGCGCCCGCGCACGCGGTCGAGATCGCGCGCGCGCAGCGTCAGAAGGTCCGTGCCCTCCAGCTTCGCCGCGCCTTCGGTGCGCCCGTTCTTGGCCAGAAGCCCGAAGACGCCGTTGAAGGTCTGGGACTTGCCCGAGCCCGATTCTCCGACGATCGCCAGCGTCTCGCCGGCATGGACGTCGAAGGAGAGATCGCTGACCGCCTGCACCTCGCCGTCGGGCGTGGCGAAGCGGATCGAGTAGTTCGACAGGGACAGGACGGGTGTGGGTGTGTCTGGTGTCATGGGATTACCGGTCCTTCGGGTCGAAGGCATCGCGCAGCCCGTCGCCGATGAAGGCGAGCGAGAGCAGAAGCGAGACGAGGACGCCGCCGGGGAAGAGAAGCAGCCAGGGCATGATTTCCAGCGTGTCCGCCCCTTCGGAGATGAGCGTGCCGAGCGAGGTCAGCGGCTCCTGAACGCCGAAACCGAGATAGGACAGGAAGCTTTCCGTCGCGATGATCTCGGGAATGGTGAGGGTCGCGAAGATCACCACCGGGCCGACGAGATTGGGCACGATATGCCGGCGGATGATGGCGAAGGACGAGACGCCCGAGGCGCGCGCCGCTTCCACGAATTCCCGTTCCTTCAACGAAAGCGTCTGCCCGCGCACGATGCGCGCCATGGTCAGCCATTCCAGAAGGCCGATGGCGGCAAAGAGCAGATAGACGTTGCGCCCGAAGATCACCATCAGAAGGATGACGAAGAGAATGTAAGGCAGCGCGTACATGACATCGACGAAGCGCATCATGGCCGCGTCGATGCGCCCGCCCAGAAACCCCGCCGTCGCGCCGTAGAGAATGCCGACGACGACGGACACGCTGGTGGCGATCAGCGCAACCAGAAGCGAGACGCGCGTGCCGTAGAGCGTGCGGGCGAGGAGATCGCGGCCGTTCTGATCCGTGCCGAAATAGTGTCCGGTCTCGAACGAGGGCGGGGCGCGGAAGGCGGCCCAGTCCGGCGTCTCGTAATCGAAGGGAATGAGCCAGGGACCGATCACGGCCGCCAGCACGATGAGGAGGAGAACGGCCAGCGAGAGCATGGCCGCCTTGTTGGAGCGGAACCGGCGCATGGCGTCGCGCATCAGCGAGCGCGGCTTGCCCTGAAGAGCGTCCGTCTCGTGGTTCACGAAGGGTTCGAGCGCCTCGCGCTTATCGACGTAAAGGGTCATCGGGCGCGCACCCTCGGATCGAGCCAGGCATAGGCGAGATCGACGAGCAGGTTCAGAACCACGATCAGCACCATGTAGAAGACGACCGTTCCCAGAACCATGCCGTAGTCGCGGTTCAGAGCGGCCTGGATGAAGTAGCGGCCGATGCCGGGGATGCCGAAGATCTGCTCCACCACGATGGAGCCGGTCAGAAGATGGCCGGCGGCGGGGCCGAGATAGGAGACGACCGGAGTGAGCGCCGGCTTGATGGCATGGCGCGTCACCATGAGCCGGGCCCCGACGCCCTTGGCCCGCGCGGTGCGGATATAGTTGGAGTTCAACACTTCGATCATCGAGCCGCGCATGAGGCGCGAGATGCGGCCCGCATGGGGAAAGGCGAGCACGAAGACCGGCAAGACGAGATGCGGCCAGGACCCGTCGCCCCAGCCGCCCACCGGCAACCAGCCGAGCTTGATGCCGAAGAGGAGCTGAAGGATCGGCGCCACGAGGAAGTTGGGCACCACGACGCCGATCATGATGACGGCGGCGATCCAGTAGTCGGACGCCTTGTTCTGATGCAGCGCGCCATAGACGCCGGCGACCGTGCCGACCACGAGCGCCACCAGAAAGGCAGAGCCGCCGAGCACCAGCGTATAGGGCAGGCCGATGGCGATCTGCTGGCCGACCGTGAAGTCCTTCGTGACGAAGGAGGGGCCGAGATCGCCCCGCAGGAGGCCGCCCAGATACATAAGGTACTGCTGAAATAGCGGCAGGTCGAGATTGTAGTGGGCGCGCAGATTGGCCAGAATGTCGGGCGGCAGGGCGCGTTCCTGATCGAACGGGCCGCCCGGCGCCAGTCGCAGAATGAAGAAGCAGGCGGTGACCGCGATCAGCACCACCGGGATCGACGTCAGAAGACGCCGAAGGGCGAAGGACAGCATCGCTCAAAGGTTTCCAAAAGGGCATCGGCCGCTTCGCCGGGATGGTGCCAGCGCAGCGGGATGCGTCGTTTTCCAGATATGAAGCTCGGCCCGGGAGGCCCGCGAAGGCGGCCTGAAGGGGCAAAAAGCGCGGCATCGCGCCGAAGAGGAAGCGACCTTGCGCTCGGCTCCGTGGCCGCCCGATCGATCGGCAGCCGATCCGGCGCGGCCGCGCGGCGCAAGAAGAGAGCGCCAAGCGCCCTCCCCTCGCTGATCCCGAGCCTTACTCAGCCTTGGACAGCCAGCGCGTGCGGTGAATGTCCTTCACATTGTCCTCGAAGCCGGAGATCTTCGGGGAAACGACGTTCTTGGTGACATAGTAGTAGATCGGGATCGCCGCCGTGTCCTTCAGCGCGATGGTCTCGGCCTGCTTCAGGAGGCCGGCGCGCGCCTTGAGATCGAGCGTCGTCTGGGCCTGATCGAGCAGCTTGTCGTATTCGGCGTTCTTCCACTTGCCGTAGTTCATCTCGATCCCGCCCTTGAGCAGGTCGAGGAAGTTGGTCGGATCGTCGTAATCGGCCAGCCAGCCCGCGCGGCCGACCTGGAACTCGCCGGCGCGCAGATCGGCGTAGTGAACCTTCACCTCGCTGTTGACGAGTTCGACCTCGACACCGAGCGGCTTCCACATGGAGGCGATGGCGACGGCGACGCGCTTGTGGTTCTCGTCCGTGTTGTAGCGCAGCTGGAGCTTCAAGGGCTTGGACGGGCCATAGCCTTCCGCTTCCAGAAGCTTTTTGGCTTCCGCAATCTTCTGGCCCTGCGGCATGTCCTTCCACTCGACATAGGCCGGGCCGCCCTCGTAATTGGCGATGCCGGGCGGAACCCAGCTATAGGCGGGCAGTTCGCCGGTGCCCAGAATCTGCGGGCCGATGGCCTCGCGCACCACGGCCATGGACAGCGCCTTACGCACATTGGCATTGTCGAGCGGCGGCTTGGAGCTGTTCAGGACGTAATAATAAAGGCCGGCGAAGGGCGTCACATGCGCCTGGCCCGGCATGTTCTCCTGCAGCCACTTGTACTGGTCGCCGGGGAACTGGGTCAGAATATCGAACTCGCCCGCGCGATAGCGGCGCAGGCCGGCCGGCAGGTCTTCGAGCGTGAAGAACTTGGTGCCGTCGATCTTCAGCGAGGCGGTGCCGTACCAGTTCGGATTCTTCTCGGTCAGCACGTAGCTGCCCGGCACCCATTCCACCGGCTTGTACGGGCCGTTGGTGACGATGTTGCCGATCTGCACCCAGGCATCGCCCTTGGCCTTCACCACATGCTCGGGCAGCGGATAGGCGGTGTAGTGGGTGAGCGCGCCGAGATAGAACGGCGTCGGGTTTTCCAGCGTGATCTGAAGCGTCTTGTCGTCCAGCGCCTTGACGCCGAGCTGGCTCATGTCGTCCAGCTTGCCCTTGTTGATCGCCTGCGCGTTCTTGATCGGGTACTGGAGATAGGCGTATTTGGCCGCGCGCTTGGGGTCCATCATGCGCTGGAAGGCAAAGACGAAGTCCGACGCCTTGACCGGCTCGCCGTCCGACCACTTCACGCCGTCGCGCAGCTTGAACGTGTAGACGAGGCCGTCGTCCGAGATCGTCCAGCTTTCCGCCATGCCGGGGATGGGGTGCGCCTGCGCGTCTTCCGTCACGAGCCCTTCGAAAATATCGCCCGCCACGCGGTTTTCCCAGTCGCCCGACATCTGCTGCGGGTCGAGCGAGGTGACGTCGCCGCCATTCTGCACGTTGAGCGTGGCGGCATGGGCCGAGCCCATGGCCATGAGAGCTGCCAGCGAAGCGGCGCCCAGAAGGGTGCGGACATGAATCGTCAAAGGAGAACCTCCCCGGAATGTGGCCGGCTGACGGCCTGGAAGCGGGCCTTCAATCATATCCGATATGGCTCTGTCCAGCAGCATTATGATGACATTTTGCTCGGTCAGTAGTGCTGTCGTAATTTAAGGCACCCACTCATAAGCAACTCTAACCTTGGGGAATTTGCCTCTTCCTTTAACGAAAGCTGTCAAATTGAACCGCCCTCCCCTGCAACCCAGCCGATCGGCTGTGCATTGGCGGCCGTAACGGGAGGCTTAACGATGGGCGAACGGTTCGATCTTTATTACTGGCCGCAAATCCAAGGACGCGGCGAATTTCCACGCCTCGTTCTGGAAGCGGCCGAGGCCGATTATCGCGATGTCGCGCGCTTGGCAGACACCGAAGGCGGCGGGGTTGCGGCGATGATGCGGCTGATGGAAAAGGCCGAGCGACGGCCCTTCGCGCCGCCCTTTCTGATCCACGGAAATCGTCTCGTGTCGCAGGCGGCCGAAATCAGCAGCTATTGCGCCGAGGAGCTGGGGCTCGTGCCGCAGGACGAGAGCGACCGGCTCTTCGCGCGCTCGATCGCCCTCACCACGGCCGATCTCGTGGCGGAGGCGCACGACACCCATCACCCGATCGGCGTCGGCCTCTACTACGAGGACCAGACCCTCGAAGCCCGGCGGCGCTCGCAGGAGTTCCGCGAAGAGCGGATCCCCAAATTTCTCGGCTGGTTCGAGAGCATTGCCGCCGGCAATCCCCAGCGCTCCGGCTGGCTCGTAGGCGAGCGCATGAGCCAAGCCGATCTCGGCCTGTTTCAGGTGCTGGAAGGGCTGCGCTATGCCTTCCCCCGGCGGATGGTGAATATCGAAAGCCGCTACCGGCACATTTGGGACATCCGAAACCGGGTCGCGCAACATCCCCCCGTCGCCCGCTACCTCGCGAGTTCCCGGCGCATCCCGTTCAACGAGAACGGCATTTTCCGTCGCTATCCCGAACTCGACGCGGACCGACCGGCCGTCGCTCGACCATGCCGACATCGCCCGGCCCGGCCGAGTCATCCCGTGCTCAGCCATGGCGGTCAAAGTCGCAGGCGCAGCTGGCCGCAGCCGTTTCCAGAGGCAGGGCGGCTCGCCGCGCCGCATCGCGGCCAGAGCGTCTGACGTCAGGCCGATCGCGGCCATTTCCGCGATCGACAGGGCGTTTTGCGTGACACTCGTGCGGATGCGAAGAAGCGCGTCCGCGTCGCCCGCCCTCGCCGCGCGAAAGACGGGCGACAGGCCGACTTCAGTTCGCCAGCTTGGAGGCGAAGAGCGCGAGGCCCTGCTGATAGACCACGGCGCGGTTCCAGTCTTCCAGACGCGCAAAGTTCGGCTCGCCCGGATTGTAGCCCGCGCCCGCGATCCAACCGTGCTGCTTGAGGAAATTGGCGGTGGAGGCCAGAACGTCCGCCTTGGAGCGGATGAGGTCGCGCCGGCCGTCGCCGTCGAAATCCACGGCGTAGCGCAGGTAGTTCTTGGCCAGAAACTGCGTCTGGCCGATCTCGCCGGCCCAGGCGCCCTTCATGTCGGATGCCTTCTTGTCGCCCCGCTCGACGATCTGGAGCGCGGCCAGGAGTTCTTCCGTGAAGAAGTCCGAGCGGCGGCAGTCGTAGGACAGGGTCGCCAGCGAGCGGAAGATGTTCATGTTGCCGGAATTGGCGCCGAAGCCCGTTTCCATGCCCCAGATCGCGACGAGGATTTCCTTCTGGACGCCGAAGCGCTGCTCGATCCGGTTCAGGAGATCGCGGTTCTGCGCGATAATGCCCTTGCCCTTCTTGACGAAAGACGAGGGTGCGCGGCGCTCCATGAACTGGTCCAGCGAGAGCTTGAAGCTCTTCTGGTTCCGGTCGAGGCCGATGACCTTGCTGTCATAGGTGACGCCGCCGAGTGCGGTCTGGAGCGTGTTCTGCGAAATGCCTTGCGAGGCGGCCTGGCGCTTGAAGCTTTCGAGCCAGGTCGGAAAGCCGCCGGGGCCGTTGCCGCAGGCCTGCGCGAAAGCGGGCGAGGCCGAAAGGAGAACGGCGGCACCCAGCGCCGCGGCTTTCAGTGTGTGGAGGACGCGCAAAATGGCTGTTCCTATATCTAGTGTTCGCTCGCGAGCGCCGCAAAAGGCCCGGCCATCCCACGAACAAGGGGCAGCCATGGGCGCTCGCATAAGGTCGTCAGTCCGCCTCATAAAGGACATGGAAAGGTTTGCGTAGGGTTATCGAAGTTTTGCCGGTCCTCACGATCGCGCGAGGATGAGGCAGGAACCGACGCGGACTTGGGGCCACGGGCGGTCTGCCCTATGTGAGACCCGCAGCACCAGCCGGAGCCAAACGATGTATATCGCCATGAACCGCTTCAAGGTCATCAAGGACGCGGCGGAGGATTTCGAGACGCTGTGGAAGAACCGGGAATCGCATCTGAACGAGGTGCCCGGCTTCGTCGAGTTCCACCTCCTGAAAGGTCCGGAGCGGGAGGATCATCACCTGTATTCCTCCCACACGATCTGGGCGAGCCGGGAGGATTTCGAAGGCTGGACGCGCTCGGAGGCCTTTCGTGCCTCGCATCGCGGCGCGGGCGGCACCAAGCCGCTTTATCTCGGCCATCCCGAATTCGAGGGCTTCGAGGTGATCCAGACCATCGGCCGCGAGGAAGCCGCCTGACCCACGGGCCGGCCGCTTTCCGGCTGCGGGCGGTGTGTCCGATCTGGACGCATCGCGTCAGCCTTTATATCTGACGCTTACATCTGACGCCCCACGGGCCGCGACGCGACCCGCGAGGTCAAACCTTCGCGGATCATTCCCCATGCAGCCAGCCGACGGACTTCCTCAACCACAGCGCTCGCTCGCCTTCGCGACCGTGGCGCTGACGCTCTTCGTGGGCGTGCTCGACGGAGCGATCGCCAATATCGCGCTTCCGCCCATCACCAGCGATTTCGGCATCCAGCCAGCCGATGCGGTCTGGATCGTCAATGCCTACCAGCTCGCCGTCACCATGGTTCTCCTGCCGCTGGCCAAGCTCGGCGAGATCATCGGCTACAAGCGCGTTTACCTCAGTGGACTGGCGCTGTTCACGGTCTCCTCGCTGCTTTGCGCGGTGTCGAACTCGCTCGACCTGCTGATCGCCGCGCGCGCCGTGCAGGGCCTCGGGGCGGCCGGCATCATGTCCGTCAATATCGCGCTGGTGCGCTTCATCTTTCCGCGCGCCATGCTGGGCGGGGCGGTGGGCAATGTCGCGGTCATTGTCGGCGTCGCCTCCGCGACGGGGCCGACCATCGCCGGCCTGATCCTCGCCGTCGCGCCCTGGCAGGCGCTGTTTCTGGTGAATGTGCCGATCGGCCTCGTGGCGCTTCTGGTGGGCGCGCGCACGCTGCCCGCCACGCCCCTGTCTGGCGAGCGCTTCGACCTGCGCAGCACGCTGCTCAGCGCCGCGACCTTCGGCCTCGTGATTTCGGGCGTCAACGCGCTCGGCCATTCGGAAGGGCCACTGCTGGCGCTGGCGCTGATCGGGGCCGGCATCCTCGTCGGCATTGTCTTCACGCGCACGCAGCTTTCGCTCACCGCGCCCATGCTGCCGATCGACCTCCTGCGCCGTCCCATCTTCGCGCTCTCGGCCACGACTTCGATCCTCTCCTTCGCCGCGCAGATGCTGGCCTTCGTCGCCCTGCCCTTCTTCCTGCACGACACGCTCGGCCGCAGCGCGTCCGAGACCGGCCTTCTGATGACGCCCTGGCCGATCACGACGGCGCTCGCAGCCTTCGTCTCGGGCCGGTTGGCGGATCGGATGCGCGAGCCCGGCCGCCTTTCCGCGCTGGGCCTTGCCATCTTCGCCTCGGGCCTCCTATCGCTGACGCTGCTGCCCGCCAATCCGAGCAATCTCGATCTGATCTGGCGTCTGGCGCTCGCCGGCCTCGGCTTCGGCCTGTTCCAGTCGCCCAACAACAAGATCCTGATTTCCAGCGCGCCGCGCGAGCGCTCCGGGGGCGCGAGCGGCATTCAGGCGACCGCGCGTCTCGTCGGCCAGTCCATGGGCGTCGCGCTGCTGGCGGTGATCTTCGGTCTCGTGCCCGATCATGCGATCGGCGCGGCGCTCGGCTGCGCCACCGGCCTTGCCGCGCTCGGCATCGTGCCCAGCGCCCTGCGCCGGGTGGAGCGCGACGGCGAGCCCTCCGGCGCGGTGGGACGCCCGGCGGAATAGAACAAAGGCCAGCCGAAGCGGACAGGCTTCGGCTGGCCCATTTTTTGTAACAAGGGTCGAATTGCCGACCCGCTCAGCGTCGCCGGAAATCCCCCGAGGGTCTGCCGGCCTATTCCGCCGCGAGCGGCTTGATCCAGAGGCTGGAGCAGACGATGCGGCTCGTATCGCAGCGCTCGCGATGCTTCTCGGCGACACGCACGACCTCGTCCATCAAGCCGTCCGACAGGCGCGTCGGCTCCAGGCCGAGCTTGATCAGCGTGTCGTTGGCGACCACGAGATCGTTCTCCGCCATCTCGTTGCGCGGATTGTCGCGGTGCTCCACGGGAACGCCGGTCATGCGCGAGATCATCTCGGCGAGATCGCGCACGCGGTGGGTTTCGGTCATCTGGTTCATGATGCGAACGCGCGCGCCGCGCTCGGGCGCCGAGCGGATGGCAAGCGCGATGCAGCGCACCGTGTCCCGGATATGAATGAAGGCGCGCGTCTGACCGCCCGAGCCATGCACCGTCAGCGGATGGCCGATGGCCGCCTGCATCAGGAAGCGGTTCAAAACCGTGCCGTAGTCGCCGTCATAGTCGAAGCGGTTGACGAGGCGTTCGTCGAGATCGGTCTCGGGCGTCGAGGTGCCCCAGACGATGCCCTGATGCAGATCGGTGATCTTGAGCCCGTCATTCTTGGCGTAATACTGGAACAGAAGCTGATCCAGCGTCTTGGTCATATGGTAGATCGAGCCGGGATCGACGGGATAGAGAATCTCGACATTCGCCTCTTGGCCGGCCGAGCGCAGCGTCGCCTCGATATAGCCTTCGGGGATCGTCATGCCCTTGGTCTTGCCGTAGCCATAGACGCCCATCGTGCCCAGATGCACCAGATGCGCCTCAGGGCAGGCCTCCACCATGGCGCAGAGCACCGCGCTCGTGGCGTTGACATTGTTGTCCACCGTGTAGCGCTTGTGCCAAGGCGACTTCATCGAATAGGGCGCGGCGCGCTGCTCGGCGAAATGGACGATCGCGTCCGGCGCGACGCGTCGGAACAGCGCCTCCAGCCGGTCGTAATCCTTGGCGACGTCGAGTTCCACGAACTCGATCGGCGAGTTGCGCGTCTCGCGCCACGCCTGGAGCCGCTCGGGCATGGGGCGGATCGGGGTGAGGCTCTGGACACCCAGTTCCTCGTCGGTGCGCCGACGCACGAGATTGTCCACGATCGTCACCTCGTGGCCTTCGGCCGAAAGGTGGAGCGAGGTCGCCCAGCCGCAGAATCCATCACCGCCGAGAACGATTACCTTCATGACCGGAACACCTCGAACATTTCTCCCGGATGCGTCTTGACGCTAGTATCTGGCGCAAGGTCTAGCATTGCGTAGGTCCGGCAGGAATCGGACCGGCATTTTCTCAGGCCGAAAGAGCGCGACATGCGTATTCTGATAGCTTCTGATGCAGCCCCCCCTCAAATCAATGGCGTGGTCCGCGTGCTCGACACGACGGCCGAATGGCTGAGGCGCTTCGGCCACGAGGTTCGGATGGTCACACCCTCCGACTTCTCCGCCAGCCTGCCAGCCCCCGGCTATCCCGAAGTGCGCCTCGCCATGACGCTCGGCCGCCGCCTCGGCCGGATCATCGAGGACTTCCAGCCCGACACGATCCATATTCCGGTGGAAGGCACGATCGGCCTTGCCGCGCGCCATTATTGCCGCCGGCGCGGCATTCCCTTCACCACATCCTTCCACACGCGCTTCGGGGATTATTTCGAGAAGCGGATCGGCGTCGGCTCGCCGCTCGCCTACGGATTCCAGCGCTGGTTCCACAATGGCGGCAACGGCATCATGGTGCAGACCGAGACGCTGGAGCACGAACTCGCCGAGCGCGGCTACAACAACATCCGCCGCTGGGGCCGCGCGGTGGATACCGACCTCTTCACCCCTTGCCGCGAGGAACCGGGCTTCGACCCGGATTTTTTGTCCCTGCCGCGCCCGATCTTTCTGTATCTCGGCCGCATCTCGCCGGAAAAGAATCTCGACGCCTTCCTGACGCTCGACCTGCCGGGCTCCAAGGTTCTGGTGGGCGACGGGCCATCGCTGGACGGGCTGAAAAGCCGCTACCCGCAGGCGCATTTCCTGGGGCGGCGAACGGGCCGGGCGCTCGCCGAGCATTTCTCGGCGGCCGACGTCTTCGTCTTCCCCTCGCGCTTCGAGACCTTCGGCCTCGTGGTTCTGGAGTCGCTTGCCTGCGGCACCCCGGTGGCCGCCCTCCCCGTTCCCGGCCCGATGGACATCGTGGGCGGCACGCCCCATGCGGTCCTGTCGGAAGACCTGCGCTCGGCCGCGCTCCAAGCGCTGGAGATCGACCGCGCCGGCTGCCGCCGCCATGCCGAGACCTATAGCTGGGAGCGCTGCTCGCGCGAATTCGAAAGCAATCTCGTGCCCATCCCACCCTCCATCTGGCAGAAGATGGCGGCTTGAGAGGAATGCTGACGAGGCCCGCCTTTGCTTGAAGGCGGGCCTCACGCAGCCATTCCGTTTTCGCGCCGCACAAGCCAGGGTCGAAGGAAACGCTTGGCCCGTGCCGTTATTTTCGCCATGATCAAACCCATAGCATGGCGAAACGGGAGGATTCTTTCATGTCACGACTGCCGTTCGGTCGCGCTACGCCGTGTGAAACGCCCTCGCTCAAGGTCGGCTTTCTTCTGGCGCATCAGTTCACGATCTCGGCCCTGTCGCTGTTCATGGACGCGCTACGGCTGGCCGCCGACGAAGGCGACCGATCCCGCCCGATTCGCTGCTCTTGGAGCGTGATGGCGGCCCGGCCCGAGCCGATCCGCTCGTCCTGTGGCGTCACGGTCTCGCGCACCGCGCCGCTCACAGACCCCAAACAGTTCGATTATATCGTCGTGGTGGGTGGCCTGCTCCATTCGGGAGAGCAGATGGACGATGCCTCCATCGCCTATTTGCGCGCGGCCGCCAGCGCCGGCGTGCCGCTGGTGGGCGTGTGCACCGGCTCCTTCGTGCTGGCGCGCGCGGGGCTGATGCGCGGGCGGCGCTGTTGCATTTCCTGGTATCACCATGCCGATTTCGAGGCCGAGTTTCCCGACATCAAGCCGGAAGCCGACCAGCTCTTCATGGTGGACCGCGACCGCATCACCTGCGCGGGGGGCTCGGGCGTCGCCGATCTGGCAGCCTTCCTGATCGAGCGCCATGTCGGCGCCTCCGCCGCGCAGAAGAGCCTGCATGTGCTCCAGCTCCAGAACCGCCGACAGGGCAGCGATGCCCAGCCCCATGCGTCCACCGGCACGGCGGGCGGCGACGACCGGGTGCGGCGCGCCATTCTCCTGATGGAGCAGCATGTGGCCGAGCCCTTATCGGTCGAGACGATCGCGCATCGGCTGCAATTGTCCTCGCGCCAGTTGGAACGCCTGTTTCAGGACACGCTGTCTGTCAGCCCGGCCGTTGCCTATCGTCAGTTGCGCCTCGGCTATGCCAAACGTCTGCTTCAGACGACGCGTAAGAGCGTCACCGATATCGCCATCGAGGCCGGTTTCTGCGACGGCGCGCATTTCGCCCGGCAGTTTCGCGCGCATTTTGGCATCGCCCCGCGCGATCTGCGCGCGCCTGAGTCCGTCGTGCTGGAAATGACGCCGCAGGCGTCGGTTCGCTCTGCCTGTGATGCGAGCATGGCCCAAGAAACCGTCATGTAGAAAGACGCCGTGTCGCCTTCCTACAAGGCGATGTCCGAATTCGCATCGTCACAAGGTTAAGCTACGGTCACGATCCCTTATCGCCTTTTTGGAGCGGCTCCAGATTTACGAGCCCTTGCTGCGATGGAGGATGGTTCGATCACGCCCCCCCCCGCCCCCCCGAATGCCGAGCGCATTCGCGTGTCCCAGATCGTCAAGCTCTTTGGCGACAACGAGAAAACAGCCCTGCGCCGCTTGAAGGAGGGGGCCGGCAAGGCGGATATCCTGGCCGAGACCGGCGCCGTACTCGGGCTCGATAATGTGTCCTTCTCGGTCAACGAGGGCGAAATCCTCGTGGTCATGGGCCTGTCGGGCTCGGGCAAGTCGACCATGCTGCGCTGCCTCAACCGCCTTGTGGAGCCCACCGCCGGATCGATCCGCATCGGCGGAACCGAAGTGACCGAGTTGTCCACCAAGGCGCTGCGCGAGTTCCGCCGCGAAACCTTCGGCATGGTGTTCCAGCACTTCGCCCTGTTTCCCAACCGCACGATCGCGGAAAATGTCGAATACGGGCTCGAGGTTCAGGGCGTCGATCGCAAGACGCGGCGCGAGCGCGCGCTGGAGGCGGTCGAGCTGGTCGGCCTCAAGGGTTGGGACGCCAAGTTCCCGCGCCAGTTGTCGGGCGGGATGCAGCAGCGGGCGGGCCTTGCCCGCGCCCTGTGCGCCGATGCCGACATTCTCCTGATGGATGAAGCCTTCTCCGCGCTCGATCCGCTGATCCGGCGCGACATGCAGAACGAGCTCCGCTCGCTGCAGCAGAAGCTGCGCAAGACCATCGTCTTCGTCAGCCACGATCTCGACGAGGCCATTCATCTGGGCGGGCGCATCGTCCTCATGAAGGACGGCGCCATCGCGCAAAGCGGCACGGCCGAAGAAATCCTCCTCGACCCGCAGGGCGACTATGTCCGCCGCTTCGTGGAAAATATCGACGTGTCGTCGGTCGTCACGCTCGGGCGCCTCGTGCGCCCACAGCCACGCCTCTTCCAGGGCGCGGCGGCCGAGGAGGCCTGGCCCCTCGTGGAACCCGCGCAGAGCCGCGCCGACGAGGTCTTCGTCGTCACCTGCGATCGCGACATGCCGGTGGGCCGCATCGACCGGGGCCGGCTCTCCGCCCCCGGCTCGCGCGGGCAGCGGCTCGACAAGCTGATGGACGGCGGGATCGCCCGCGCGCCGGCCGGAGCGGTCCTGAAAAGCGTGCTCCCGCTTCTGGCGAGCGAGCCCCACGGCCTGGCCGTGGTGGACGAGACGGGCCGCTTCGTCGGCCTTCTCACCCGCGAAGTCGCCCTGCGCGCGCTGGCGGGCAAGCAGCCCAACGAGGAAAGGAACACGGCATGGAATGGCTCCTCAACGACGACGGCAGCATCCGCAAGTTCCCTCTGGACGAATACGCCAGCAGCGCCCTCGATTGGCTCACCCTCCATCTCGCGTCACTGACGCGCGGCCTGTCCGCCTTCGTGGCGGGCTGGATCTCGACGGGAACGGAGTTTCTGCTTCAGATTCCGCCTTGGGTGCTGATCCTCGCCCTGGCTGGCGGAGCCTTCGCCCTGGCCGGTCGCCGCGTCGGGCTTCTGGCCCTCTTCGGCTTCCTGTTCCTGTGGAACCTGCGTCTCTGGGACGCGACGGTGGAAACCCTCGTTCTGGTGACGCTCTCCACCCTTGCCGCGCTCCTGATCGGCCTGCCGATCGGCATCGGCTGCGCCCTGTCGGAGCGGGCCTGGAAGACCGTCTCGCCCGCGCTCGACATGATGCAGACCATGCCGAGCTTCGTGTATCTCATTCCCGCCATCCCGTTTTTCGGGCTCGGTTCGGTTTCGGCGGTGTTCGCCACCGTGATTTTCTCCATGCCGCCGGTGATCCGCCTGACGGCGCTCGGCATTCGCGGCGTGCCGCATGATCTGACCGAAGCCGCCGACGCCTTCGGCACGACCCCGGTCCAGAAGCTTCTGAAGGTCCAGCTTCCCCTGGCCCTGCCGACCATCATGGCCGGCATCAACCAGACCATCATGCTCGGCCTCTCCATGGTGGTGATCGCCTCGATGATCGGCGCGGGGGGCCTTGGCCGCGAGGTCTGGCGCTCGATCCAGCGGCTCGACGCGGGCTCCGGCTTCCAGGCGGGCATCGCCATCGTCATCCTTGCGGTCGTGCTCGACCGTGTCACCCAGGCCATGGCGCGCCGCGCGCGCTCGGCCTGATCCCTCCCCTTCCAACCCTTCCCTTTCCTCTCACCGGAGTTCCGAGACCCATGCTGAAAGTCCTTGCAGCCGCCGCTCTCGCCACGACCCTCATGACGAGCCTTGCCTCGGCCGCCGAGAAGAAGGTGAATTTGGCCTATGTCGAATGGTCCGACGCCGTGGTGGCGACCAATCTTCTGGCCGAGACGCTGAAGAAGGAAGGCTACAACGTGACGCTGACGCCGCTGCCGGCCGCCGCCATGTGGCAGGCCGTGGCGACGGGCGAAGCCGACGCCATGGTGGCCGCCTGGCTTCCGGCGACCCATGCCGCCTACTATGCCAAGCTGAAGGACAAGGTCGATCTGGTCGGCCCCAACGTCTCCGGCGCCAAGATCGGCTGGGCCGTGCCCGCCTATGTCGATCTCACCTCGGTCGAGGATCTGAAAACCAAAGGGGCCGAAGTCGGCAACAAGGTGATCGGCATCGATCCGGGCGCCGGCCTGATGCAGGCCTCCGAAAAGGCCATCAAGGATTACGGCCTGACGAACATCAATCTGGTGGACGGTTCGGACGCGACCATGACCGCCGCGCTGAAGGACGCGATCGACCGCAAGCAGCCCATCGTGGTGACGACCTGGACACCGCACTGGATGTTCGGGCGCTGGGACCTGAAATATCTCGCCGACCCCAAGGGCTCCTTCGGCGGCGAGGAAACGGTCAACACCGTCGCCCGCAAGGGCTTGGACAAGGACATGCCCGAAGTCTACAAAGTCCTGAAGAACTTCAAGCTTTCGCTCGATGACGAGCAGAAGATGATGCTGCAGAACGAGGAAAAGGGCGCCAACCCGGCCGCGAACGCCAAGGCCTGGGTCGCCGCCAACCCGGACAAGGTCGCTGCCTGGACGAAATAAGCACGCTCACAGGCCGCGTTCCATCGAAAGCCGCGACGCGAGTCCCCCTTGCGTCGCGGCTTTTCGCTTTCGGATGAGGATACAGAGCCATTCCGCCCGCGACGCATCGCTGCCCGCGTGGGCGCGGTTGAGGCTTCGGAAGGGAGCATCGCCTCACTTAGGAATGGCCGCCGGCCATCCCAACATCTCCCCCGGCACAGCCGGTCGCCTCGAAACGCGGGCGAAGACCGATCCGGCACGTGCCATCCCGTCTTCGTTTGGCGCTCCGCCCGCTTCGTCCGGGCTCAGGCGGCATTGCGCAGTCCGTGCGGCGCGCGGGACACGCTGGCGGAACTGGCGAGTTCCTGCCCCATCCGGTCGAGACGGTTGATCGCCTCGCTGATCTGTTCGACGCCGATCGACTGCTCGCGGCAGGCGGCCGAGATTTCGGACACGAGTTCGGCGGTGCGCCGGATGTCGGGCACCAGCGCTTTCAGAGCTTGGCCCGCCTCTTCCGATACGGACAGGGAGCGGTTCGAGAGGGCTCCGATCTCGCCCGCGGCAATGGTCACGCGCTCGGCGAGCTTGCGCACTTCGGACGCCACCACGGCAAAACCCTTGCCATGCGTGCCCGCGCGCGCCGCCTCGATGGCCGCGTTCAGCGCGAGTAGGTCGGTCTGGCGCGCAATCTCCTGCACGACCTGAATCTTGGTGGCGATGGAGCGCATGGCCTCCACCGACTTCTCCACGGCCTCGCCACCGCGATCGGCGTTGATCGAGGCCTTGTCCGCGATCTTCTCCGTGGTTGAGGCGTTCTCGGCGTTCTGGCGGATGTTGGCGGTCATCTCTTCCATGGCCGCCGAGGCGTCGCCCAGCGAACGCGCTTGCTCACTCGCGACCCGAGCGCGATCCGTTTCCATGCGCGTCTTTTCGGCCGCCAACGTGTCCAGATAGGTCGACACGCCGTAATCCATATCGAGGATGGCGACCTTCACTAGAATACCGAGAAGCTCCGCAGCCTCGTCGATCTTGGCGCCACGCATCAGACCCCGGCCGAGAAGCCGTGGAAGAAGGTCCTTGATCATGCCTTCGAGGATCAGGGCATAGCCGCCGAGATACCAGCGGGGCTCCAGTCCGATCCGCGCATGGGTGCGCCCGATGCGCTCGACCTCGCTGACATAGCTATCGTCGATATGGCCGCCGGCCAGATGAGCCCAATGCTTGTTCTGCGCCGTCTCCGCCTTTTGGCGCATGGTCTCGGACGCAAAGAAGGATTGCAGTTCCGGCACTTTGGCGAGTTGGTCGTAGAAGGCCGATATGCCACCCTCGACCGCATGGCTGATCATTTCGGATTTCGGCGCGATCCGCTCCAGCACGGCGTCGTCGATTTTCAGAAACTGGAGACGCTCAGCGAGATCGGTACGCATGTGCATCGGCTCTTCCCCCAAGAAACGATGCAGCATAACTTCACAAAACTTACCATCCAATTAGAGGTTGAGCGCAGAAAGGCGCGACGAAAGGTCCACTCAAGCCCCCTTCGCCGACGCACCGTGTCCGACCAAAGAGCCCGATCAGGCCTTGAGCTGGGCCGCCTTTTTCGCGGGCGCCTTGCGAGCCGCCGGTTTCTTGGCGGTCGCGCGGCTCGCGCGCTGCAGTGGCAGCGCTGTCTTGGCTTCGCTCGGCGCGCCGCCTTCCGCTTCCTGCGCCAGGCGAAGGGCCTTCAGCCGCGCGGTTTTTTCATCGCGCGCGCGGGTTTCGGCGCGAATCAAGGTCAGAGCCGTCCCCTTCTCGGAACGATTGGCAATATCGCCGAGGCGCGCGTTTTCGCGATGTTCAGTCGAATTGTGCGCATCCATGGAAATCGCCCTCCGCTGGCCGGGTCCGGCTGGCCGGCGCATCATGCGTCGGCCAAGCCCGGCAGCGCGACCCGAACGGGCCGCTTCCAAAAAGAAACTAGGGCGAGCGTGACGTTAAGCGAGTGTGACGACCTGTCTCAAGCCAACATCATCAAAGCGTCACGTAGGTTCCGAGTTCAACGACGCGGTTGGCGGGGATGCGATAGTAGTCGATCGCGTCGTAGGAGTGGCGCGCCATCTTGATGAAGATCTGGCTTTGCCAGCTCGGCATGTCGCTGCGCGCGGCCGATTTGATCCGCCGCCGGCCGACGAAGAAGGTGGTGGACATGACGTCGAACTTGACGCCCAGCTCGCGCAGCTGGATCAGCGCCTGAAGCAGATTGGGCTCATCCAGGAAGCCGTAGTTCAGCTCCACCCGCGCAAAGGCGGGCGACAGGGGGTGATAGGTCAGGCGGTTGGCGTTCGAGACATAGGGCACGTCGGCCGTGCGGATCGTCACGATGACGTTCTTCTCGTGCAGCACGCGATTGTGCTTGAGATTGTGCAGAAGCGCCGACGGTACGGTCTCGGGCGTCGAGGTCAGATACATCGCCGTGCCCGACACATGGGTGACGGACGAGGTTTCCATCGCCTTGATGAACGTGTCGAGCGACAGGTTCTGCTGCTGCGCCTTGGTGTTGAGAAGACGCGTGCCGCGCACCCAGACGGCCATCAGCAGCATGATGCAGCCGCCGATCACCAGCGGCAGGTAGCCGCCATCGGCGAGCTTCAGAAGATTGGCGGCCAGGAACGCGCTGTCGATGACCATGAGCGGCGCGACCACCGCGACCGCGAGCCCCAAACCCCAGCCCCAGCCATAGGCGAAGACGACGATGCCGAGCAGGCTGGTGATGATCATCGTGCCGGTGACGGCGATGCCGTAGGCGGCGGCGAGCGAGGAGGAATCCTGAAAGAAGATGATCAGCATGACGACGCCGATCAGCATCAGCCAGTTGACCGTCGGCAGATAGATCTGCCCGCGCTCGGACTCGGACGTATGCTCGATCTGGAGGCGCGGCAGGAGACCCAGTTGGATGGCCTGCTGCGTCAGCGAGAAGGCGCCGGTGATGACCGCCTGTCCCGCGATGATCGTGGCGAGCGTGGCGAGAATCACGAGCGGCAGGCGCCCCCACTCGGGCGCCGACAGGAAGAAGAGATTGGGCAGGGCCGACGCATCGTTGAGCGCGAAAGCGCCCTGGCCGAGATAGTTGAGCAGCAGCGCCGGGCCGACGAAGCCCAGCCAGGCGATGCGGATCGGCCGTTTGCCGAAATGGCCCATATCGGCATAGAGCGCCTCGGCCCCCGTCACCGCGAGGAAGACCGACCCCAGAACGGTGAAGCCGAGGATCCCGTGCGACGTCATGAACCAGAAGCCGTTGATGGGATTGAGCGCGTGCAGGATCTGCGGCGCGTCGCCGATATGCGAAAGGCCGATCAGCGCCAGCGTGATGAACCAGAGCGCCATGATCGGGCCGAAGAACACGGCGACCTTGGCCGTGCCGAAGGACTGCACGGCATAGAGCGCCACGATGATGGCGATGGCGATGGGCACGATATAAGGGTCGAGCCCCGGCGTCGTGACCTTGAGACCCTCGACGGCCGAGAGAACCGAGACCGCCGGCGTCAGGATCGCGTCGCCATAGAACAGCGCCGCGCCGATCATGCCGAGCGTCAGGATCACGCGGTTGGGCCGCTGCAGCGCGGTCTGCGCCAGCGCCATGAGCGACAGCGCGCCGCCCTCGCCCTGATTGTCGGCCCTGAGCACCAGCATCACGTATTTCACCGTGACGACGATCACCAGCGACCAGACCAGCAGCGAGACGATGCCGATGATTTCGCTGGCCGAGGGAATGCCCCCGACATGCAGCAGGGATTCTTTCATGGCATAGAGCGGGCTCGTCCCGATATCGCCGTAAACGACGCCGATGCTGCCGAGGACGACAACGGGAAGGCTCTTGCGCGGGTGACCCTCGTGCGGGGACGTTGCCGTCTCGGCCGTGGGGGCGTGTTCGCCGCTGATCATTCCTCTGACGAGGCCTCCGGTGGTATGGGTATCATGGAGCAGAAAAGCGCAGCGTCGAATCCATGGCCGCCCAGAATCAGCGACAACCATAGTCTTTTGAAAGACGAATTTCGGGTCCAGTAGCCCGAAACCCAGCGATAAAGTCGCGAGCGTCTAGCACGGAACGCGAGGGAGGCAAAGTCCACCCCCTGCCGCAGCCGCCACGCGGCCACACCGCCACAACCGTCGAGAAAATTTTCGCGAAAGGTGGGCGCGCTAGAAACGGTTTCAAGAAAATTTTCGAAGGCTCTCCCTTCGTGGCTTTTCCTTCGCATTTGCAGCGGTATCTACAGCCTATAACCTGCCTTTATGTTAGGCGAACGATTCGTTCTCGAACGAACCGCTCGTGGGACCCGACAACAAGAATCGGCGGGAGGAAAGTCGAGGACGGTATGATCATTTCCGATGACAGGGACCAGGAAATCCGCAACCTGGCGTATTTCCTGTGGGAGAAGGCGGGACGCCCCAGCGGACAGGAGCACGACTTCTGGGCGGAAGCCGCGCGCCGGGTCGAAACGGAACAGCCCTGCGCCACGGTTCAGCAGCGCAATCGCTTCGTGGCGCGCTGACACGCTTCATGCGCTAACGAGCTTTGCGGGCCGGCGGGCTTTTTCCGCTGCCCGTGCATCCCGGCCGGGACATGTGCGTTTCCCCTTTCATCACCATCAGGGAAGACCATCATGCTCGATCGGATCAAGGAACATATGGAAGTGATCGGCGCTGACGGCGTTCATGTCGGCACCGTGGACCGGGTCGAGGGCGACCGCATCAAGCTGACCAAGAAGGACAGCGGCGAAGGTCACCATCAGGGTCATCACCACTTCATTCCCGGCGGTCTCGTGGCCGAGGTCGAAGGAGACAAGGTGCGTCTGTCCGCCAACGGCGATGTCGCCGTATCCTTCGAGGAAGAAAACGACGGCCACGGGGCCTGACGCCATGCAATAGCGGCGCTCGCGGCGCCGTGAAAGAAAAAGGACGGAACGCGGTGAAACACGCGCGTTCCGTCCTTTTTACAGCATCTCGACCTTTTCCTTGACGAGACCGCCCTCCCCGCCAAGCCGGATCGTGTTCAGGCCGGCGCCATCTCGCGCCCCTCCGGCCTGTCTCGCACGCGGAATGCAGCCGTCCAGAGAACGGCAGCGAACAGCGCGTGGCAGGAGAGGAAGGCGATCACCAGCCCTTCGATCCCGTCCAGCCGCGCGCCAAAGGCCATGATGATGCCGAAGCCGAAGGCCGCGGTCACCGACAGGACCGCGCGCAGCCCCTGATACCCCGCCCCGGTCAGCGCATCGGCGGCGGGATATTGCAGCGCCATCAGGGGCAGGCTGAAGGACAACGCCGCCGTCACGCCCACAATGGATTCGAAGTCCCGGCCGAGAACGGCGGGTGCGAGGAAGCCCGCGAGGCTGACGGCCCCGCAGGCCGCAAGACCGACGCCCAGCATGACCGGCACGACGCTCAGCGCATAGCGCCGGCTGGCGGCGATGCCACCGCGCCCGCCATGCACGAAGAAATTCGGATAGGTCATGCGCGTGACGACCTGGAGCGGAAACAGGCCCAGGGTCAGAACGCGTGAGGCCGCGCCGTAGATGCCGACGCTCGCCGCATCCGCGAAGCGACTGAGCACGATGCGATCGAGGCTTCCTTGCGACGAGCGCGACGCCTGGTTGAGGCAGAAGGACAGGCCGGTCCAGAGATCGCGTGTCAGCAACACGGCGCGCGGCCGCCCATAAAGCCGGATCGACAAGGCAAGGTAGAGCGCGGTGGTGATCACCGATTGGAGGAAGGCCACCTCGATCCAGCCTTCGAGATCGGAGCGGCCCAGCGCTGCGAAAAAGATCGCCGCCGCCAGAAGGCGCACGAAGGCGGTGGCGAAACGCACCGCACCGGCGCGTACCGTCTGGCGATGGGCGACCATGACCAGTTCGAGCGAGGCGGCCGCGCGCCCGATCAGGATTTCGCCGCCGATCACCAACGCGACGAACAGAACCGGCAGCGGCGATTCCATGACGCCATGGGCCACCCAGACGCCGCCGAGCACCACGAGCGGCAGCGTCAGCCCCGTCAGGATCAGGAGATTGCCGAAATAGGACGCAAAGCGCTCGGGCTCGCGCGCCACGCCGCGCACCAGAAGATCGGCCCCGCCCAGCCCCACCAGTTCCACGCTCAAGGCCGAGACGGCCAGAAGCGCGGTGTAGATGCCGAAGGCTTCGAGCCCCAGCCCGCGCGCCGTCAGGGCGAAGGCCACGAGTTGCACGCCCAGCGCCGAGACAGTGGGCACCAGCGTTCCGGCGAAGGTGACGATCCGAAAGCGCGCCTCCAGATGCCGGGCGAAAGCCCCGGCTCGCGAACGTAGCCCGCTCACGACGCGCTTGCCTCAACCACAGACATGATCGTCCTCGCGCCGGCCCGCCGGGGCCGCCTCGGCGGGTTTGGGTCGCGCATATTCCACGAAGACGCCGCCCAGATGCGCCTTGTAGCGGCCGCGCACCTTGTCCATTTCCAAGAGCCAGCCGAGAAAGGGGGATTCGGGCTCGCGCCGGAACAGCGGATAGATCGCCAGGCGCGCGGTGAGGCCCAAGGTCTTCACAAGGCTTTTGCGCGCGCCCGCATCGAGGCTTTCCCAGCGCACCGCATGATTGCCGACGCGAAAGCGGCGCTGGCGCATCCAGGCGAGCGACGCGCGAGAATCGGGCACCTCCTCCCAGACGAACGCTTCCTCGGCCCAAGCCATTTTCAGGCCGGCATAGAAGAGGCGGCGGAAGAACACCGTATCGCCGCCGCCGCTGAGGCCGAAGGCTTCATCGAAGAAGGGGCGCGGGATCGAGCCCGTGGCCTCCAGATCGATCAGGAAATTGCAGGTGCAGAAGACGAAGGGACGCCCCTCCAGAAACTGCTTCTGCACGGACCAATAGCGCGCGTAGCGTTCGAGATGCGCGGCCTTCTCGGGAAACACGGGCCGCACCGGCCCACCGACCACGGCTGCCCCTTCCCGCGCCTGACAGGCCAGGAGCTCGGCGAGCCAGCCGGGCGAGGGCCATTCGTCGTCGTCGATCATCGCGACGAAGCGGACCCCCCGCTTTTCGGCTTCGTCGAAGACCGCGTTGCGCGCGGCCGAAATGCCGGGATGGCTTTCGATGCGATAGCGCAGCTCCAGCCCCGTGCGGGCGGCAAACGCGCCAACTGCCAGCCCCACGGCGGGGTCCTGTCCGTCATTGTCCACGACGATGATCACCGGTGGCTCGGCCAGCGGTTTTGCGCTTTCGGCGATGTGGTCGAGCAGGCGCAGAAGCGAGGGCAGACGCTTGTAGGTGCAAAGGCCGACGGCGAGCCCGGACCGCGAGGAGCCGGGAGGAGACGAGACGGTCATGGGCGAAGCTCCGCTTCAAGAAGGGCGTCGGGAAAGCGCTCTGGAAAGCGGCGCAAGACCGAAAGGACTTCGGTTGTCGCGTTCGGGAGGCGCGGGCAGGTCGGCATGGGCGATCATCGTTCCGGAAGCTTAGGGATCATGTTGCGCCGCAGCAACAAGCGCGAAAGGCGAGGACGTCGGAGGCCGAGAGTGAGTCAAACTGAGATCAGGCTCCTGCAATCCGTTGACATTTGTCTTATATCCTACGTATGTTTGGGTGAAGAAAAAATGAGACAGCAGATCATGGCATGACGCCAATGAGGTTCTTCCGCCGGCCTCCGTGATGTGAGCCGCGGTCTTCTTTAGCCCCCCAAATTCCCCATGCCGGAGCGTACGGATGACCCATGGCCATTCGCCGCGTCGCGATGTCGTTTTGCTCGCGATACCGACCCTCAACGAAGCCAGAACCATCATTCCCGTTCTGGAGCGGCTGACCGCCGATCCGGATGGCGAGTTCGATCTGCGCATCTGCGTGGTGGATGGTGGCAGCACGGACGGAACGGTGGAACTCGTTCGCGCCTATGCCCGGCACCGCTCTCAGGTCTTTCTGGAGCACAATGGACGGCGCATCCAGAGCGCCGGGATCAATCTGGCGGTCGCCCGCCATGGCGAGGGCGCGAAATGGCTCGTGCGCTGCGACGCCCATGCCAACTACCCGCGTGGCTATATCGCCTCGCTGCTGCGCACGCAGCGACGCACGGGTGCCACCTCCGTCGTGGTTCCAATGGATTCGGTCGGCTGCATTCCGTTCCAGAAGGCGGTCGCCTGGGTCTCCGACAGCCTGATCGGCTCGGGCGGATCGGCCCATCGGGGCGGGCGCAAAAGCGGCTTCGTGGATCACGGCCACCACGCGCTGATCGCCCTCGACATGTTCAAGCGCGTGGGCGGCTACGAGGAAAGCTTCACCCATAACGAGGACGCCGAGTTCGACTGCCGTCTACGGGCGCTGGCTGGCACGATCTATCTCGATGGCGAAACACGGCTGGAATATCATCCGCGCGACAGTTTCCAAGGCATCTGGCGGCAATATTTCAACTATGGAAGGGGCCGCTCGCGCACCTTGCGCCGGCATCCGACCTCGCTGCGCCTGCGTCAGTTCGCGGTGCCGAGCTTCATGGTGGTCTTTTTCGCCTGCCTCGCGATCGCGCCGGCTCTTCCCCATGTCCTGGTGGTGCCGTTTTTCTACCTTTTCGCGCTCGCCCTGACCTCCTGTCAGATCGCGCTGCGCCATCGCACCGCTTGTGGGCTTCTGTCCGGTCCGGTTGCCGGGGTCATGCACACAGCTTGGGCGTCAGGCTTTCTTCTAGGGCTGGCCGGCGCGCGCGACATGCGCTGGAGCCCCGAGCGTCAGCCTGCCCAGGCGGAAGCTGTATGACATGGGCGCAGGCGGGCGGTGCCGTCGCGGATGACGATGCGCCGGCCACACTGTCCGCGCTGCTGCTGGATCCCTCGCTCTTCACGCCCGCCTATGATGCCGGCCTGTCCGGCGGCCTGCGGCAGGCCGGGGTCCGCCCGCTTTGGCTGACGCGCCCCTTGCGCGAGCGCGAGGAAGCCGAGCTCGACCCGGCCGAATGCGAAGCTGCCTTTTATCGACGCGTGGAAGCGATCGCGCCCGCTCGCCGGCGTCTGCGCGCCGTGGCCAAGGGCGCGTCCCATCTCGTGGATCTGGCCTCGCTCCTGCGCCGTCTCGGCCGGAACGAGGCGGATGTGGTGCATCTTCAATGGGCGGTTCTGCCGGCCTTCGACGCGGCGGCGATCCTCGCCATGCGCCGCCATTGCCCTGTCGTCATGACGGTGCACGACACCGTGCCCTTCAATGGCGAGCGCATTTCGCTTCTGCAAAACAAGGGGTTCGACCTGCCGCTTCGCGCCGCCGATCGGCTTATCGTCCACACGAGGGCCGCGCTCGACACACTGCGGGCGCGCGGCCTCGACGCGCACAAAATCCATCTCATCCCCCATGGGCCGCTGCCCCTGAAGGCCGAGCCCAGCGTGGCCGCGCTGGCGCGGGCGAGATCGAAGCGCTTCACGCTGGTTCTGTTCGGCCAGATCAAGCCCTATAAGGGCGTCGATCTGCTCATAGAAGCGCTGGGGCAGATGCCCGCCCATGAGCGGGAGCAGGGCCGCGTCATCGTCGCCGGCGCGCCGATGATGGATATCGCCCCCTTGATGGCGCGGGCCGAAGCGCTCGGCCTCGGGCCGGCTCTCGAGTTCCGCCTCGGCCGGCTCGACCATCAGGCCATGGCGGACCTGTTTCACGAGGCGGATGGCTTCGTTTTCCCGTATCGGCAGATCGACGCGAGCGGCGTCTACTTCCTCCTGAAGCCGCTCGGCAAATGGATGGTGGCGAGCCGTGTCGGCATCTTCGCCGAGGATCTGCGCGAGGGCGCGGACGGAGCGCTCGTCGCGCCCGGCGACATCCACGCGCTGAGCGAGGCCATGGCCGAGGCCTTCACACGCCGCCCTGCCCCGCCGCCCCGGCCGAACAGCGAAAGCTGGGCGGCGATTGGCGCGGCGACCCGCCGCCTGTATGACGAGGCGATCGCGGAACGGAGCCGGCGGGTATGACCCTGCCGCTCGCTTCGCTTCCCGCCCCATCGATCTCAAGCAGACGCGCCCCATGAACCGCAAGCTCCGA
Organism: Aureimonas sp. D3; assembly: GCF_001463805.1. Lineage (NCBI taxonomy): Bacteria > Pseudomonadati > Pseudomonadota > Alphaproteobacteria > Hyphomicrobiales > Aurantimonadaceae > Aureimonas > Aureimonas sp. D3. Next base: position 138,024 of record NZ_BBWM01000014.1, read on the forward strand.
CTGGCCCTGGCTCTCCTGATTTCGAGCCTGCCGGGCAAGCCCATCCGCCGCGCGCTTTATTCGCTGTTGCCCGGCATCCAGATCGCGCGCGACGCCTCGATCGGCCACCGTGTCCTCATTGCGGTGGATCGCTTCACCTGCGGCAGCGGCGTGACGATCCGTCGTGGCACGAGCTTCGTCGGCCCGATCGAGGTCGAGCTGGGCGATGGCACGTTCATCGGCCGCGCCAATCGGATCGAATGCGGCGATGCCGCCGCCGACCCTTCGCAAGCGGGCATGAACTACCGCCGACGCTTCGTGACGGGGCGCAACTGCCTCATCAACGACAGCCACCTGATCGACGTGCTCGGCCTCGTCTCGATCGGCGACGGCTCGTGGCTCGCGGGCTTCGCCTCGCAATTCCTGACCCACGGCGCGGGCACGATGAACCGCGACATTCATATCGGCCGCGACTGTTTCGTCGGCTCGGCCGTGCGCTTTGCGCCCGGCAGCGGCGTGGCGGATCGCACGATCGTCGCTCTGGGTTCGGTGGTCACCAAGTCCTTCACTGAAACCGATGTCGTGATCGGCGGCGTGCCGGCTCGTGTCATCAAGGCGCGCGAGGGGGACGGCGACTATACGTTCCAGAAGATTTGGTAGGCCGCGCCATGCCGCACACGAAGAGCCCGCCTGCATGACGAGCCCCCGCGTCGCCCTCATCACCCCATCCTATCGCAACGATTTCGAGCTGGCGCGAGACCTTTGCCGCAGCCTCGACGAGTTCGCCCGCTTCGACCACGAGCATATCCTGATCGTGCCGGCGCGCGACCGCGCGCTGTTCGCCCCGCTCGCGGGGCCGAAACGGCGCGTTCTGGTGCGCGAGGAGATCATCGGCCGTCACGGTTTCCGCCGGCTTCCCGTGCCGACGCTGATCCCCCTCCCCTTCGGCCGGACGATGCGGCTGCGCGAGCAGTATCACTTGAAGGGGCTCGGGCGTGTCAGTGGCTGGCTGGTGCAGCAGATCGTAAAGCTCTCGGCGGCGGAGTTCAGCGATGCGGAGGTCTTCGTCTTCGCCGACAGCGACGTGCTTCTGTTTCGCCCCTTCACCGCCGACATGCTCCAGAACGGCGACGGCCTGCACCTCCAGCGGCATGTGGAGGGGCGCGATCTCGAAACGCATCGGACCTGGCGCGCCACAGCGCATCGCCTGTTGGGCGTCACGCAGGCCAGTGTCGAGTCCTTCAACTATATCGGCCAGTTCGTCACCTGGCGGCGCCCGGTGCTGGAGCGTCTTCTCGAACGGATCGAGGCGCAGACGGGCCAGGGCTGGCAGCGCGCCATCGCGAAAGCGGCCACCGTCTCCGAATATATCCTCTATGGTGAGTTCGTCGCGGAAGGGCTGGCCGAGCCGAGCGGCCATATCGCGGCCGATCGCAAGCTCTATAATTCGGTCTGGCTGCCGGACGAGAGGATCGATGTCGAGGCGATCGCGGCCGGCACGCAGCCACAGCATGTCGCGCTGCACATCCAGTCCACCCACCCCATTGCGATCGAGGAACGCCGGGCGGCGGTCGCCGCCGTCAAGGCACGGGTGCCGCGCTAGGCCGGGTCGGTCGAGCAAGGGGCGGCCGAAAACGATGCACACTCTTTAACTCTTGCATGACTCGCCCGCGAAAGCCGACGCAGCTTTCGCAGGAGATGCTCAGCGCGCCACCGCGCGCCACACACGCGGATCCGCGGCCGAGGCGATGGTGGACCAGTGCAGGTCGGTCTGGCTCCAGAGCTTCACCTGCCCGAAGCGGTTGTCGAGCACCATATCGCCGGCGCTGGTGGAGACCACCAGAACGGCGTGCCACTCGCCCTCGGCCGTCGTGGCAACCGCCATGCGCAGGGCCCCGGCCGGCAGGCCCTTGCGTAGAAGCGCGCGGCGTTTGGTCAGCGCATAATCGTTGCAGTCCCCCTGCGCGACATCGGCGCGCCAAGTGTCCACCGCGTCCTTCACCGGGCGAATGCCGCGATTGACGCTGAGATTGACGGTCTGGACCAAGGCACGGTTGGCGGGCGACCACTCGACCACGGCCGGGCCTTTCGATGTCTGACAATCGGCGGCATTGGCGAGGCAGAACTGGATATAGGGAAACGGCGCCAAAGCGCCGGCGCCGGCCGGCACATGGGACGCGCGCTCCGAGACGCGCATCGGCCGCGCCTCCAAGGCCGTGGCTTGGCTGGACAGAGCCGGAACACACAGCAGCGCAAGACCGGCCAGGGCTGCGAGCGAGGGGCGAGACATGTCGGGTCCTTCCGTTTGGATCGACCCGATGGCACCACGCCCGCCCCCTTAAGCGGGTTGAAACGAACATTGGCATTTGATTAAACTGCGCCAACTCGAAGTATTGCGCTCGGCATAAGCAACAGACCTACACCTTCGACATATGTATTTATCTTAGGTTTGGCCCGAATTCATTTCAAAACGAACGGGCATTTACCTTAAATTGAAAGCGAATGCGGCGAAGCGGGAGGGCTGACGTACCCTCCCGCTCGTGCGTTCAAGCTTCGGAGACGGTCACGTCGTCGAAGGCGCGCAGGAGATTGCCGCACCGGCCCGTGCGGACGAACTTGTCGATGTCGCCGAACATCCGGTCGTCGTCGCCCGGCATCTTGAGGAGCGCCGTATTGTCGATCGCCTCCTGCGTCGATCCCTTGCCGGTGAAAACCGTCGAGCCGTTGCCGAAGGCGACGCGCTGCCCGGCCGAGAAGGCTGCGCCGGTGGAGGTCAGGGTGATGCGATCGGTGCCGGTGATCGACGCGGTGAAGCCGGAGTCCAGCCAGCCCGAGCCGACCGTGACCGAACCGCCGACCGGCGGGGCGACACGAAAGCCCGTCAGACCCGAGGTCGAACCGTCGGACGTCGCCAGCTTGGCCGCCGCACCGAGATCGAAGCGCAGCTCGATCGCCTGCCGGCCGGCGCTGGTGAAGCGCGCCGAACGCAACACCGGCCCTTCCGCCACGAGGCCGGGCGTGAAGAGCGAGGCGCAGCCGACGCCCAGCCGCTCGCCCAGCGTGCGACTGCCGATCTTGGCCGAAGGATGCGGCCCGAAATTGTCCGCCAGTTCCAGATCGAGCGTTTCGCCGATGAGGCGCACGAAGGGACGGGTAGCAGCCCATTGACGCTGGCGCGGCCCCATCGGCCGGTAGGTCAGACGCTCTTCGCTCGCGGCCGAGCGGCCCGGCAGCGCGAGCGCCCAAGGCGCGTCCGCGCCAGCGGGATAAAGGGCGTCGAGCCGCGCCTTGAAGCGATCCATGATCGCGCCGAAGGCGGACAGACCGGCGGGGCTTTCCATCGATGTGTACCAGTACAGGCGATAGAGCGAGGGCGCGAGGCCGCGCAGGCGCGCCAGATGCACCATCAGTCGCCCGCTGCGGTTGGTGCGATCGAGCGGCAACCCGTCCTCGCCCCAGATCGACCAGCGGCCGGCCGAGATGGCCTGCGACGTTTCGGGGGCCGTGGCGAAGAAGCGGAACGAGCCGGACACGGACGTGCCCGCCGCCGGGGGCGCGGCGAAGGTCAGATTAGAAATCTTGCCCGAGGCATAGTCGATCGTGCCCGAGGTGACGCCCGCGCCCGCGAGATTGCCCGCGCTATCGTCCGTGACCGTGGCCTCTCCCAGCTTGATCGAGAAGGAGCCCGGCACCACGGCGGGGGCGGGATTGAAGCCCTCGCCGGACAGGCCGGCCGCCACGGGCGTGAAGGTGAAGCTGCTGGTCGCTCCGTCGGGCGTGAACAGCGAGACGTAGCTGAAGCGCTTGCGATCAAGGCTCCAGGCATTGGGATGGCTGCCGGGAACCGCCGTGTCCACGATCATCACCGGCAAGCCGGCCAGACGGCGGATCGTCTCGAAGCTCACGATGTTGCCGTCGCCATGCTGGTCGGCGCGATAGGGCTGAAACAGTGCAACCGAGCCCTTCGGCCCGCCGAAGCCGGTCGATTGCGCGTTGACGAAGGACGGCTGCTTGAGAACGGAGAAGAACAGGTTGGCGTCCTGCACCGGCGCGAGCTGACGCCCGCCGCCGCCGCCCGCCGTATCGTCCATCGCATAGGATTGATAGGCCAGCTGCGACTGGCCGATATCCACGATCACCAAGCCGATGGCGAGCCGATCGCCACCATTGACCGCGCTGGCGGGTCGTCCCCGGCGGCGGATCTCGCGGCGAAAGGCGATGCCGGCCGGCACCTGGGCGAGCGCGCCCGAAAAGCGGCGCGCGTCGGCATCGATCCGCACGGAGATCGGCGTCCAGCCGACGAGTTCGGCTCCTGTGTCGGCGCGCAGAAGCCGAACCTCGAAACTCTCCTCCCCGGCAGAGCCGGTATAGGTTCCGGCAAAGGGAAGGGAGCCGAGGCGCGCCCTGTCCCCAAGCGGCAGAACGAAGCGGTCGCCATAGGCCCGCAGCCGCAGGGCCGGCGGGCGGCGCAGCGGAGCGGCTGAAAACGGCTGGGCGAAGGCATTCGTCCCGATCTCGCTCAGGGCGGCGGTGATCTCGCCGCGCGGATCGGCCCCGACATCGCCGGGTCCCTTCAGATCGGCGGCAAAGCGCAGCCGGCCGGACAGGCGCTCGGCAAGGCCCGCCGGATCGAGAAGCCCTTCGGCCAGCTCGATCAGAAGAGCCGCATCGGGCGCCCCGCCCGAAAACGGGAACGAGCCCCAGATATTGAAGAAGCCCGCCATCGTGCCGCCGGCTGCCTGCCGGTTCGCCCCGTCGGCCGCGTCCACCACGCCTCCGAGCCCCGACAGGAAGTCGTAGCTGCCCGCGCTGCCCCAGGCCGGCTGGCTGGCGTTTCGATCGAGATAGCGCCAGGAGGTCGGCCCGTCATTGGCCGTGCCCACCTGGTTGGACACCAGTTCGGGCGCGACCTCGCCATCGGCGGCGACGCGCACCACACATTGGAAAGGCAGATTGCCCTTCTGACCGTAGACCAGGAGATAATCGGCGCCGCGCTCCAGCGAAGGACTGCGCGACAGACCCGTGCCCCAGGAGCGCATTCCCGAATTCTGCGCCGAGACGAGAAGACTGAGCGGCGTGATGCCGGACACGTCGAAACCGCCGCGCAGCGTAATGCGGGACGTATCGGCCGCCGTTCCCGCGCCCTTGGCCGCCAGGACGTAGGTCGAGGCCTGCTGGCGCAGCATCTCGTCGACGCTGAAGAAGAAGCCCTGCACCCAGTCCTGCGTCACCAGAGGCAGCGCGGACGCCCCCGCCGGGAACAGAAGGCCGCGCTGGTCGGCGTCTTCCAGATGGTTGGCCGAGCCGAACCCGTAGGACGTATAGCTCGGCAGGCCCGCCACGTCGGGCAGCGAGGCGAGAGGCGCGCGCGGGCGGCGCGTCAAGAGGCCCGCGCCAAAGCCGGCGCGGGACGAAGGGGAGCGAAACAGCGCGTTCATGCGTAGAACGAGACCGAGCCGAGGGCGGCCGTCGCCGCGCGCAGGCACAGATGCGTCGGGCGCGTGACGCCATCGGGCAGAAATTCGGGAATGCGCCGCGCGGCCGGGTTCCATTCCCCACCCGATCCGTCGGTGGTCTGGCGCGGATCGGCCAGAACCGTGGTTTTCGTGCCCAGCTTCACCCGCACGGAGGCGTCAAAGGAAAACAGCGCGAATCGCGCTCCATCCGGGATGGGAACGAGGGTCGAGGTCTCGGCCGCGAGCTTGATCTCCTCGACATAGTCGGGAAACAGGGGCGCCAAAGCCAAACGGTTGGAACTATGGGGAAAATTCTCGATGAACGATCGCATGGGAACCTCCAGACAAGGACGCTCATGCCTAACCGCTCCACGCCGGGCGGGGATAAGATGGGGATAGATTGGGGAGAAAAGGCTTGGGTCAGGACGCGCAAGCCGTTCTTTCCGTTGATCAAATCTGTTGCGATGCGGCATCACCCACAGGCTTCTTCACCACATCGGGTGAGAAGATTCGCTTACAGACGGTTTTTTAGGTATCTCGAAAGCTCGAAAGTGACGCGACGTGAGGTCGGTCCCTTGCCCTGCAACCGCTCGCGATCCATGCCATCCCGGCTGGCTCCGACGAAATTGCGGATCGAGGCGTCCCGCGGCGTGTCCATCGTCCATCGCACTGCAACACGATGGACCGTGCCGAGCGGCGCGCGAGGATCAAGGGATTTTACATGCGGCCTTCCGGCAAAGCCTATCTTGTAAGCCTTACCGCAACCTTGCTGGCGTTGAGCGGCTGCTCCACCCTGCCGCATTCCGGGCCGGACAATCGCGCGATCGAGAGCCAGGCCTCCGTCTATCTGGCCGCGCAGAAGCAGGAACAGGCGCCCTATGCGCTGGTCGATCTGACGCCCAATGTCCTGGCGTTCTTTCCTCTGGAAAGCCGCAAGAGCCTCAGCTCGGGCTTCGGGCCGAGCCGGAAGGGCCCGCCGGCGCTGCCCTTGGGCGTCGGCGACGTCGTGTCGATCACGCTGTTCGAATCGGCCGCCGGCGGCCTGTTCATTCCGGCCGACGCCGGCAGCCGCCCCGGCAATTTCATCACCCTGCCGAACCAGACGGTGGACACGCGCGGCCTGATCAACGTGCCCTATGCCGGCTCGATCCGCGCCGCCGGCCGCCTGCCCGAGGAAATTCGCGCCGATATCGAGCAGCGCCTCGCCGACCGCGCCATCGAGCCGCAGGTCGTGATCAATCTCGTGCAGAGCCGGTCCAGCCAGATTTCGGTTCTGGGCGACGTGAACTCGGCCGCCAAGATCGAGATCAATCCGAGCGGCGAGCGCGTTCTGGACGCGATCTCGGCGGCCGGTGGTCTCAGTGCGCCGGGTCGCGAAGTCTATGTCACGCTCCAGCGCGGCAGCACGACGGCCACCGTGCCCTTCGAAGAGCTGCTGTCCAACCCGCGCGAGAACATCTTCCTTTATCCGGGCGACGTGGTCTACGTGAACCGCGAGCGCCGCACCTATCTCGCCTTCGGCGCGTCGGGCCTTTCGGGCCGGGTGGATTTCGACGAATCGAACCTGACGCTCGCCGAAGCGCTGGGCAAGGTCGGCGGCCTGCTCGACAGCCGCGCCGACGCCGCGCAGATCTTCCTGTATCGCCTGGTGGACACGGCCACGCTGGCCCGCATGGGCGTGCAGGTCGAAGGCAACGCGGGCAAGGCGGGCGGTCAGTATCCGGTCATCTTCCGCCTCAACCTGCGCAAGCCGGACGGATTGTTCCTCGCGCAGAAATTCGCGATGCACGACAAGGATATTCTCTACGTCTCGAACTCGGACTCGACCGAGGTCACGAAGTTCCTGGCCGTCGTCAACTCCGTCACCTCGGGCGTCGCCGGCCCCGCCACCGACGCCGCGCTGATCCGCGGCGCCGAGCGGACGCTGCGCTAAAGCGGGCGCAGGCAAGGTGCGGGGGCTAAAGCCTTTGACGAAGCCTGCGGGCGCAGGATGGACGAGCGGTTGTCGTCACGTCGCAGCACGCCAAGCCCGGTTCATGTCGATGGCATGGCGCGGTCTGGGCGGGATGGCGACGGGCGAAGCGTCTGGGCCATCCGCCCTCGCGAGGCCTCGCCCCGCACTCTCATGCCAGCCCGGCGCCGATGCGCCGGGTCCGCCTTCTCTTAAACTTCCAAGGACGATGGCCCCGATGTTCCGCTCCCTTCTGACGGCTGCCTCCACCACGCTCGCCCTGTCTCTCGGGCTGGCCGCCGCCGCGCAAGCGCAGGACGCGGCAGCCCCCACCGCCCCCGCCGCCTCTCCGCAGGCTACGCCCCCCGTTGCGACGCCCGCTGCTTCGCCGGAGCCGGTGGCTCAGGCCCCCGTGGCTCAGGCCCCCGCCAGCGCCCCTGCGTCGCAGGAGGTCGCGGCGCTCGCGCCCGGCACGGGCGGCCTCACCGCGCCCGCCGCCTATCTGTCCGGCCCGAGCCGCGTGTCGGAAGCGGACATGCTGGCCTTCCTCGCCAATCCTTCAGCGCTCCTGTCCGCCTATCCGCAAGGGGGCGCGGCGCTCGCCAATCAGGTGCGTCTGCTCGCGGCCTCCAACAACCGCGCTGTGCCGCAGCTTCTGTCGCTCGCCTCGCAGGACGCGACGAGCGCGGTGCAGCGCGCCGCCATCGGCGCGGGTCTGGCGCGCGCCGCGCAGGCCGGCCAAGGCGTCGCGCCGACCTATGCCGCCTTTATCCAGGAAGCGGTCGCCGCCTCGAACAATCCGGCCGTGATCAGTGCCTACACCGCCGCTCTGGCC